>JAJRXH010000650.1 GCA_024276395.1 archaeon | reverse complement strand
TGTGGAAAAATTCTGGAAAAGGCCCCATACCCATAATTCTGTTAGGGAATAAGATAGATTTAAGAGATGACCCCTCCTATGACTTATCACAATTTGTAAAGGATGATGATGCACGAAAATTTTGCAAGTTATTTTCCCTTGAGACTGCACGTTATAAAGGGTTCTTGGTACCTTACTTGCCAACATCTGCTAAAACAGGACTGAATGTAAGCAGAGCTTTTGACTACCTTGGGAAAATTTTGCTCAAGAAAGCCATTTATCGATAAAAAAATATACAGAGGATGTAGGATGTTCAAGGGAATTCTCATTTATGAGGCAAAATGTCCATTTTGTCGAAGAATTAAAAAAATAATAGAAATGTTTGATATCGGGAAAAGAATTGAATACTTGCCAATTCGTTCGAGAGAGGCAAGAAACTTGTTATATGAATTTTATAATAAACCACCCTATGATTTCCACTTCATCGAGGACGATTTGTGCTTTACTGGTAAGAAAGCTATTTCTAGAATTCTTCAAGCCTTATTCGTTAGTATTATCTGGCCTTATTCCGGAATAAAGAGATCAATAACCACAAAAATTGGTGGAAAACACGGGAAATAAGTGAATGAAAACTTGGTTGGAAGGCTTCTTGCTTTTGTTGGTGTTACTCGCTGATGACTTTTGGGATGATTTTTAATGGTTTTGGAAGGCTTTCATCAAAAATGAACAAGAAAGATGGAAAATTATAAGAAGATAATAGTTCTCTGATCTTCTTTCGTGTTTCTTCATCTCCTAACATTCGTGATTCGATTGCAAGGCTTGGATTTTTAAGATTAAACAATATTTTTACACGTTGCAATAATTCTGCTAATGTTTCATTGAGACTGAGAGAGAGTGGTATTCCTTTTAATCTGAACTTGTCTGAGCAGGCAAAACAGTTTTCTCTCCTATTTAAGGGTATTTTCGTGAATGTTTGAGACTTTGCATCCCAAAAAAGGTATTCTTTGAGATGTGGAAGCCCTAGTAATAATTTCACGCATTCTTGTGCCATCATCCCTCCAATTACGGTTGAAACAGGAGCCACGGTAGGGATCATTTGTAATTCATTGTTTAGTTGGGATTGTTCATCATGAACCTGAAGGTTTACTTCTTCAGGCCGAGTGCAACTTTTTTGAAGGCGTTCGATGGGGATGAGAGGTTGGCATTCCAAACAAGGGGTCTCATAAGGGATGATCACTTGAATATTTCCGTTAAATGCATAAATCCCACCAGATACCAATGGTTTTTTGAGAGATAATGCTAACGCATTCACGTATCTCCTAGCTTCGAATGTATCTAGCCCTTCGACCAAGCAAGTGGATTCAGCTAAAAGATGGAGTGGCACGTTTTCTACTTTCTTTTGGATGGGGACGACTTCCACTTCAGGGTTTATTGAAGATAGTTGTTTTGCGGCAACCACTACTTTAGGTTCGCCGATGTGTTCTTGGTGATAAAGTAATTGTCGACTAAGGTTTGAGATTTCAATGGTGTCGTGGTCTATTAGAAGTATTTTTCTCACACCAATCATTGTCAGGTTTGCTGCGACAATGGACCCAAGTGCTCCGAGCCCGATCACTGCCACTTGTGAACGTGATATTTTTTCTTGATTCCATCCCTCTATTAAAGTTTGACGTGAATACCTCGATTGGGTGGTCATTGCAAGGATTCGCCTCTGTTATTCATGTCAAGACGTTTGGAACCCAGAAAAAGAAGAGATAAACTGAAGCAACTCCGACAGTAATTGCGATTGCCCACAATCGTTGAAATCTGTGTGTTTCTTGAATTCCTTGAGAAACTAGAATGATTGCAGCTACGATCCCTGGGAGTAGAAGGATTGAAAATAATTGATTAAAGGCTGTATGCATTTGGGATTGTGTTAGGTCACCACTGGGACCAATGAAAATTAACAGTAGATTTACAATTAGAATGTTAGGTACTAAAGGTGCCAATCCGTATCCTATAGCCGCAGCGGTCTCTCTAAACCTTCCACGACCTCCTAGCATCTTGCACACGGCCCAGATGCTGAAAGATCCGAGATACCAGGAGAGAATTCCCACGATGATTAATATCATTCCTCCGATTACGGGGAAGAGGAACAGCAAGACAATCCCTGTTAGACCGATTTCATAGTTGGGATTTCCTCGATATAGTCGCACCACAAAGTTTTGTAGGAATAACGCTGTAATTAACCAGACGATTAGGAATGCACCTTTTCTATCCGAATTAATGGCGACTTCTTTCATTACCTCCATACTTCTCCGTGGGTTGAGTATTCTAGCGACTCTTGACAGTGATTCACGGATTTTTACCGGAGGGAGAATTTTTTCTTCAATGACCTCGACTAAAGAATACCCACAATACGGGCAAACAACATAGTCTGGGGGAACTTTTTCACGACAACTGGGACAAGTTATGGGTTCTTGTAGTGACATGGGCCTTCACTAAGATATTTTTGCTTCTAATTGATTTTCACGTGTAGTCTTTTAAATGGTTTTTCAGATGTTGTACTCGTGAAAAAAAGTGAAGAGATGAGAAGGAGAAGATGTCCCCGATATTGAAACAACGAATGAAAGATGGGAAAATTAGTGAAATCAAGGAGATAAAATTCCATAAATTAGTAATAAAGAGCATTCAACACCTAAATAAGTATCGAAGTAGTGGTAAATCGCGAGAAATAATAGGGCCACTTAAGTTGTCAAGTCGATCGATTGGTAATCTTGTCTTTAAAGAGTTGAAATGTCGCATTTGTTATAAAATGATTCGTCCAGGTGAAGATTCTGTCCGTTGTGTCCATTGTCAGATGGGGTTTCACAAAAATCACTGGGATAGTTGGGTAAATCGTTATCATCGGTGTCCCTATTGCCGTGCTAACGTATGACGAATGGCATGAAAGAGGTGTGCATCATATGATGAAACGAATGGACAAGTTTGATTTATTGAAAGAGAAACTACGAGGTAATGAAGAGATAGAAGAGTTACCAGTAGCATTATGGAAACATTTCCCTCAATATGATCTGGATCCTCGATCCTTAGCAGAAGCTCATATGAATTTTCAAGTTAAATTTGATCTAGACTTGCTTAAAATCTCTCCCCACGGTCGGTACCCCGTGATTGATTTTGGTTGCACGTTAGGGGATGTTGATCCGATTACGGGCTCAAGAAGATGCCAAAAATGTCGAATTAAAAAGGGAGAAGACTGGGAGGAGGTTGAAGAAGTTGATGTGTCTTCGGGAGAATATGGAAAACAATTGAGAGTTTACGAATTAATTGCTGGCAAGCTTGCTGATGAGGTTCCTTTGCTGGCAACTGTTTTTTCTCCATTTATGGTTGCTTCAAAAATGGATCCAAATCTCCTCGTACATGTACAAAGGGAAGCAGATTCTGTAAGAGAGGGCATCAGGGTCCTCACGCGCGTTACAAGAGAATATGCCTCGGCATCTCTTGAGGTTGGCGTTCATGGTATATTCTTAGCTACGCAACATTATACCATATCATTTTCAGAGTCATTCGTGAATGATTGGGAAAATCAGTGGATCTCAGAAGTCATCAAGGGTGTAAGAGCAAGAGCAGAAGTTATGATTCTCCATCTCCATGGAGATGAGCCACGAATGGATTTGGCCATGCAATTATCTGGAATTGACGGATGGAATTGGCATGATCAAGCAACTGAGCCCAAGTTGGCTAAGGTAGAAGAAAAAATAAGGGAAAGAGGACTGATACTAGGTGGAATTGGAATCTCTCGGGAAAAGATCAACATCCAAGAACAGTACATTGGTCAATTAAATGAAGTGATTAAGGAGAATCAGCATTTGCGTCATTGGTATCTCGCACCTGGTTGTGTACTTCCCCAATGGTTAAGTGATGAAGAAATTGAACAATTTTTATCAGTCGTTCGTTTTTCTTCAAAGAGAAATAGTTAATCAACAAAAGAGATCGTTATTTAAATTTTTTGAATTCTTTTTTTGATAACACTCTTTTTACTAGGTTCTTGAATGATTGAGGGTCCTTTTCTCCAGTTATTAGCACGATATCATCCGTTATGATGATAGTTAGGCCTTCTACCTTGGAACAAACAATGGGAATTGGAGAATGAATGACCATATCTCGCGCTTCCTCGAGGTGAAGTAATGGCGCATGGGCTATGTTTCCCTGTTCGTCTGGTGAGAGTATTTTTTTTATTGACTGCCAATTTCCCATATCTTCCCAATTGAAAGTCGCTTGAACCATTGCAGCTTTTGTTGTTTTTTCCATAACTGCATAATCGAAAGAAATTGCTGGCATATCTTTAAATTCGTTAATTAGCACGTCTTGAGAAAAATTTGACTGTTGAATTCTTTTCAAGCGGGTGGCTATATGAGGTGCATGCTGCTGGATTTCTTCCCAGATGACTCGTGGCTTAGCTATGAACATCCCAGAATTCCAGAAATAATTTCCCTCTGAGAGATAGATAATTGCAGTATTTTGGTCTGGTTTTTCAACAAATCTTTCGACCTTGAATGCATTTAGACTTTTGTCAATGACAGTGCCTTTTTTGATATACCCAAACTCAGTTGCCGGTCGTGTTGGAGGAATGCCGATGGTAATGATATAATCTTGTTTAGCGATCGTTAGGGCATTTTTCAAGGTAGCTTGGAGTTCTTGTGGTGGACTGATCACGTAGTCTGCTCCAATGAATGCAGTGGGAAAATCTCCAAGTCCATAATGGATGAGATAGATGGATGAAAGTCCAAGAGCTGGTGCGGTATCACGGGATTCTGGCTCTAGGATGGGATTGAGTTTCCTTATCAAGTTATTTTCTGGAAGATTTTGATAGAGGTCCTCTCTAGTTGACAACCACATAGAACTAATTTTTCCATCCACTATGGGTGAACAGATTTCAATGAGTTGCTCTAGAAGTGGTTTCATTCCAAAGAAAGATACGAATGGTTTAGGTCTATTTTCTCTTGATATTGGCCACAGCCTGGTTCCTTTTCCACCAGCAAAGAAGACAATATTGGCTTTCATGGTTTAACACTCTCGTGTTTATTTCAAATGGCGTGATTGAAGGTGTTACTTGTTTTTTCCTTGCTTAGTTCATCTTTTAATTCTTCAATGACTGATTCTAGTTGTTCTTTTAATGCTCGTTGGAATTGTGGAATCATTAAAAGTGAAATTTTTTCTTTTAACTTTAAAACTCGGCCTTGAATTAATTGATGAATGGTATCTGAGAGAGATGGACTGAGGTTTCGTGATGTTTTTAGGGTATTAATCAGCACTCGGAATGACGATTTGAAATGATTTAGTGCCATTTCAAATTGTTGGTCATAAAATGAAATTAGTCCCGCGTGGTAATAAGCGATGGACAATTGTTGTGCCGATACAACATAATTTTGGACGATTTTTTTGATTTGTTCCTCGTCTAGTCTAATGGATGTGACACTTGGTTGTCTTCCTTTTTTGGCTTCGCCATCATCGTTGATGTTCATGAGTGTTTGGGTCAGCTTTTGGTATTCTTGAAAAGAATTGGCATAAAGTTCGAGTTCATAGTAAAGGTTGGCAAGTTGAAGCAAGGTCCAAATTTTGTATTTTTCAAGGGAAGGATGTTCAACGAGATGTTCCTTAGCTTTTTTCAAGCATTTAACTTGTTCAGCTTTGTTATCAAAAAAATGATAAATCTTGGTTTGATCGATCAGTAAACCACCAAGGAGGAAGTTTTTTTCGATGCTAAGATGACCTTTTATGGGCTCTTTTTCTATTTCATCGACAATTTTTTGTTCAATGGTTAGCAATGTTTTTAGTAAGTTTTGTGTTTCGCTTAAAGGTATCTGATGCTGATTAATATCTTTTTTAATTAATTCTGACAATTGTAAAATGTTTTGAGCTTTATGGAAAATGCCTTCGAGATTTGTAAACAGTTCTAGAGCCTTTTCATATGCCTCGATTCCTTTGGCGTGTTCACCGATTTTTACTTGTAATTGTGCAGATTGGAGATATGATACAGCAGCTTTGTAGTAATTTTGACATTGTTCCCAGTAAATGGCAGCTTTCTTTAGCTCCTCTGCAGTACTTTTTTGCAATTCCCTGGAGTAAATGATATCGGATTGATCTGTTTCTTTGAACATATATCGATATAATGCAGCTTTAGCTAGATGTATTTCGGCGATTTTTTCAGCATCATCAAGAGCATTTGCAATATTTAAGGATTCTTGGTAATTTTCTAATGCTTTATTCCACTTTCCTTGAGCTTCATGTACCTTTGCCAACGCTAGATGGAGATCCACGAGAAAATGTTCATCCTTGGTCCAAGTGATTGCTTGCTTGAAGAAAGTCTCTGCATCACTCCATTGCTTGATGTAAGAAGATGCTGTACCAGCGAGGTAGAACGATTTCGCTGCTTTCTCATTTTCTTCTGCCTTTAGAAAATTTTTTGCTGCCATTGAAAAAATGTCTGATGCTCGGTGAAATTCATTGTGGTGAAAATAGGCATTTCCCGCTAGAAAATAAGCCTCCCCGGCACTCTTAGGATCAAACTTTTCGAGGAATAGTGCAGCTCTTTCAGCTTTCCAACCGCTTTCTAGACTTTTAGTTGAATTCCAAAGTTGTACAGCTTCATCTAAGTCCTGTTGTGCATCTTTAATGGTATATGCTTGAGTATCATCAAATACTTGCTGTAGTTTCTTTTCTTGTTGCTTTGTACTACTCAATCTCTTGAAATAAGAGACCATTTCTGCATAAATCTTGGAAAGATTGATGGTTTTCTGTTTTTTTAGTTCATCAAGATATGAAGACATCCGTAAATCGATGAAATGCTGGAGAACATCTGCGCAGTCGTGTGTCATCACGAAGCCGATGTAGAACGGTCGATATCCACCTCGAACATCTTCATCTTCCCAGGCGTCAAAGCCGACCTTGACGATGTATTCGGGCCCTAATGATACCAATGGGAAGCTTAGTTCAGCACGTTGTGGCGTCCATTCATGGCCAAAGATTGCGACTCCAGAAAAATAAATTTGCACCGCTACGGATTCCATGGCCTGACGTTTTTCAGCTGGTTGGATGTCAACTATGACGGGGCCGTATATTTCATCCCACTTGACGACAAGAATGGTGCATTCGATGTGAAGAGAATTTTTTGATTCTGTCAACACGTTTCACCAATATCCATGGCACTTTATCAATTTCCAAATAATTGCTTGATATCGATTATTTTTTTGGATATTTTCTTTTCGATGTCTTTGGTTTCAGTTACCTTTCTGTTAGCAAATTCGACGATTGGTGCCACAGGAGAGAAATTTGGACTTCCCTTGATGACAAGTAACAGTTTCTTTAGACTTTCTCCCTCGCTTCGTGGAATCCATTGTAACATTTTTTTGTTTTCCTCTTCCATCCACTTGAACCTCTCCCAATCAGGGCTATATTTTTCAAGGGCAAATTCTGGTGGATAATAATCAGTTACGGTCACATCGATCTTCTGGGAAGCGGATGATGTTATTCTATAGAGAATGAAATAGTGTAAATCTTTTCGATGTGTTCGAGGTTCCACGATTTTTTCGACTCGTATTTTCTGTCCAGTGAATCTTTCAATGAAATCATCAATAAAATGATAACACAAGGGTCTTTCTGTCAGTTCGTATTCAAAAATGATTTTATCACCAGGATCTAATTTTCGTTGATACCACTGGAAGGTTGTCAATCCGTCTCTGATTATTATCTTCGGATCTTGGTTCAGAGTAGTTTCAACATGTTCAACGATAAGTTCAGGTGGTAAAATATCTTCAATTAGTATTTCTTGTATTGTTGCGCTTTGGGTATTGACAAACGATAGAGATGCGTGCCATTTATCATTCTCTCGAAGGATTGAATGATACATCGTTGCTGAATGAATCTTGCTGCCCATTCGCCAGTAAATTATTCTTTGGAATCGTCGTCGTAAGGTATACTTGATTTTAATGGGTTCTCGTGTCTCGACATCTGAGATTTTCCAAGTAATCAGCTCGCCTTCTGATGTTAACCTTCTGTCAGTTATCTCAGCACTGGTGATTCTTCCTTTTGTCGTGACATCTAGTATTTCCCATTGCAATGGTACGGAGGTAGTAATGATCAATTCAGGAATGAGTAGATCTTCTGTTGTCTCGGGAATGATTTCTTGAATGTTAATATAGTTGATGGGATCATCTGCTAAAACAAGTTCTTCTACAACGGGTTTTTGTTCGATCTCTTCTTCAATATATAGAGATCTGCTTTCAAAATCGTGAGATGTGACATCCTGATGTAGTGTTGTTGATATTTTTTTCTCAGATCGTACCGTGTCTGTAATGATGGATTGCGAGAGGGATTTGATTTTCATCATCTTGGAATCCTGCTTTATTGAGAATGTAACGGATGGTATACTTTTCTTGTCAAGATCATCGCTATCCTTAGCTTTTAGTTTTCCATCCATTATTTCGTCTGAATCTTCTACTTTTACCTCGACGTGAATGATTGGAATTTTTTCCGGGGGATTCAGTTCCACTATTTCGTTAAAGTTGATATTAAGCAGAAGTGGTGCTTCGAAGTCATCTGATGAAATGCGAGAGCGAAGTGTTTCGTTTTTTGTTTTTATTTCGAAGGTTTTTACATCAGTT
>JAJRXH010000649.1 GCA_024276395.1 archaeon | reverse complement strand
ATGACAATGATTCCTTTTCCACCAAAGCTTTGAGCGGGCTTGATTACGAACCCATTCTTGAAGGTATCTTCTTCAACTAGTCTTTTCATCAAGGTAGGTACTTCTTGTTCATCATTAATGACAGCAAAAGTTTCTGCAGTAGGCACGTGCCATTTTTCGAATTGTTCCTTCATGTTAAACTTGTTGATGATGGGAAATAACACGGCCTGATTATAACGTGCAATGTAATCTCTATTTCTTATCAAGAGGGTGAGTGGTTGTTCACCCTTTTTGTACAGACGATGGAATCGTTTCTTGTCGACCCTGGTGTGCCGGCTATACCGCGCGAAATATAGCATCACGAAGGTGATGAGTGTCCACGTTTCTGGATTGAGCACAATAAACTTGACCAAAGGTTCAAAACTCATTAACAAGTAGGCGGCTGCGCTGATGATGAGAGTGTTTATCAGAATGACAAAGGACTCGGCTTCATTTGTTTCGTTTGCGGTTCGCACGTATCGATCTACGATGTTTGGGGTAATGATGATGGGCAAAAGTATGCTCGTGCTTAGACTTGCGATTCGGAATGTTTCGCCTAGAATTTCCAGTAATGCTAGACTAGTGATGCTGACAACCATGAGAATGGCAATCCTAAACCCATATCCTAAATTCAAGGGATCAATTTGCTTGCGAACTTGGAGTGCAATGAGAAAAACAACCATAAAAACAGATGCTGCCCATATAGGGCCAATTTGAAGCCACGAGATAACCAGTACCATTGGTGCAAAAAAGCCATAGGATCGAATTCCCATCATGTACCGAGCGGCAAGAATGAGTAATGCCCCTAATAAGAATCTAAAAAGGAAAGTAGATTGATCTAAAATGAGTAGGGCATGTCCCAGGAATAAACGAGCCATTACACTGATGATGGCCATGATTAAGAGAACGTATGCAACATTCAGATTGTTTAGTAGAGACATTTGAGTCTTATCATCATTCACATGTGGTGTTATTACCATTTTGACGTCTCCTAAAGACATTTTCTTTTTACGATAAAATCTCAATAAGTCATCAGAAGCACTGGTTACCAAAGTAAAAGGCATGATTATGACAAGGAACACGTTTAACCAATTGACGGTAAATTTTCCACCTACTTTCAAGTTGCTTACGGTTTTAAAAGAGAGCCACACGCTCGTGGCGATGTTTCCGTTGGCATCACGAGCATGAATTCTCACTAGAAGCCATCCGTCATCTGAAAAAGGTCCAAGAGAAAAGATCCATTTTTCGATTGAATCACTTGCTTGTTTTCCTTCTATCAAGAAATTTCTTTGATTTGTATTTGAAGTCCAGATGAGTTCTGCCCATGTGTCATTCACGGTGGTTTCCGAATCACGGATGAAAGCAATCAAGTTGTACGTGCCGATGAAAGTCTTGTTAGAATCAAGGCGTGGGATGTATGCCGGTTCGATTATAGGGGCATAAAGATCAGAAACTTCTTCCCTTCCATTGAGTGGTTCTAAAGTGGTGTTGTTTTGTTCCTGACTGTCCATCAACTCTAATAGTTGTAGTGTGAGTAAGGCGTAGTAAGTGGCAGATACTCTGCTAGAAAAGCGTGGACGAGGAGCAAATCCACCATCGGGATTGTGTAATGACCAGATAAACTCACGAATTTTTGTAGTGTTTAATGGGATCTCTAAAACGTAGGAAAGCCACGTGCCTTCATAGGTAGCCTTTAATGTTGGTGTCTTGGTAGTCAGAGATGGTCTGAAACCTCCTACCTGTGGGAGGTAAAAATAAGGAAGTAAAGTCTGTGCGAGACGGTCTTCTGATCCATTGAAATCACTAAGCAAGATGAGAGTAGTCACACCTCTATAAGTGGAAGCTAGGGTCTTGTTCCATCCAAAAAAGTTACTGAACGTGCCGTCGGTATATCGAAGTCTTCGTAGATAACTCCTCAGGGCAGTGGTGTTGATGTGAGAATCTAACGATTCTTTAGTCAGAAGTGTTAGTCCTTGTAATGCCCAGTATGTATGAGTAAGATAACTGATCTTGGCGCGGGGATTCTGTCCGAATCCTCCATCATCATTCTGAGATTCAGTTAAAAAAGTAATGATCTCAGAGTTAAAGGACAGAGAATCTCCCAAGGCTCTTGATGCCCTAATTCCTTGATAAGTGTACTTGACTAATGCCTTGGTTCCTTGCCTAAATCCATATCCTCCCTTTGCTGGGTCATAGCTTTCACTGATGAAATCAGCAAGTTTAGGATTTAACCAACTGATATTTTGCAACAATTTGCCAATAATGATTGCCTGTGCTGTTCGTTCAAGATTTCCTTTGTCACTTGGGTAATCTCCGATGCCATAAGTTGGTTCTCGTCCTTTAGTAAGATAAGTTAGAATGCCGCTCACGTCAATGTCCTGAGGTGTGAGCAATCGTCGTCTTGTTAGCTCAAAGAACGCTTTCAATGCAAAATAGGTGGAAGAACGCTCTGGTGTATCATCACGATCAGAAGATGTGAAACCTGAGCCAGCTTTTTTTGTTGACTTGATGTAATTAATTGCTCGAGAAAGAAAATCATCTGAAAATGTTCCATTAACTGAGTCAAGTTCCATTAAGGTTAGGTATAGTAATATCCCAGTAGCAGTATATCCCGTGGTTGGTAAGTTACCGGGTTTGTTAGTGATGCCACCATTACTACTTGTTAATAGCTTCAAGAACGCGGCGATGCTTGCAGAATGGACAACGGATTCATTAGTTTCTCCGAGTATCATGAAACTTTTAATGGCATAGTAAGAGGATAATAAGTCTGGACTTCCAGATGTGACCTCTGAGAATCCAGATGCACCAGATATTAGAAATGGAGGTTTGTACAAGCTGCTAATGAAGGTTACTGTCTTGTTAATATCGATTAGCTGCTTGTTAAGAAGAAGTTCGGGCCTGGCGTTGTTAATAAGTTGATAAAGAACTAGGGCTCTATAGGTGCTGGTAACATCTGGAGCATCCCATTGGGGAAGTGGATAATAACCACCATCTATTGCTTCTAGACTTTTGATAAATGTCAGTGTCTGGTTTAGTTGCTCATTGGTAAGTAAATCAAGAGCATTAAAGGTATCTACAATGATTAGTGCTTGATATGTTGATTCCATTGAACTTGAAGCATTTCTCCAGTTACCATAACCACCATTCGTGTTTCTTGCTGAATTAACAAAATTTAAGACTAATTTTTTTAGGTTTTCGATCGTAAGGTTGTCTGCTTGTGAATCTAGGGATATAAGATAATGGAGTGACAAGCCCACATGATAGGCATCATCCATTGACTTGAGGAGAATGCTGCCATCATCTTGAGAAGACGCAACAAAATTTAAAATCACTCGTTTCATCGTGTCGTTTAATATGCTTAGATTTAAGTTTTGACTATCATTTTTATAATTTATCTGAAGAAAATAGAATTGTCATTTAAATTATCGCCCACTGTTTTTGGAGAATCTGGCACCATCTCAAAGGAAAGACGTGGTGATGGAATCATGGACGTAGTTGCAGCAAGATCACGTGAAAATATGGATAACATCAGCGTCATTGATGATGAAATGATAATTATGATGATGAGCCAAAGAGTTTTATTGATCACGTTTATCTTTGAAATGCTTACCTTGGAGGATTGTCTGTTCTTTGTGGAAATGATTTTTGTTCTGTTTTTTGAATTATTGTCATTCATGGCCTGATTCTCCATGATCTCCATTCAAAAAAGAAAAAAGAGTATAATAAAGAGGATGTTCTCTCATTCGAGATGTTTGTTGTTCTTTCTTCGAAAAATGGTGATGCCACCTAACATTGTAAATCCAACTAGCAGCGCTTCTGTGGACAAAGGCGATGATGCATTATTGCTTCCTTGTGGAGCCTGTGATGTAGTGGATGTATTATTGGATACGGTCGTCGTATCTTGTGTCGTGGTTGTCGTATCTTGTGTCGTGGAGGAGGTCGTGTTACTTGGAGATGAAGTCTCAGAGCTAATGAGAACAGTAAAGGTAGCATTAACCTTGGCAAGAGTGTCATCCCACGCGGTGACTTGAATTTCATATCTTCCGATGGGAAGTGTTGAGGTATCAATCACGATGCTGCCTGAACCAGTAATGATGCCGCTAGCTAAGAGTATAGACGAGTTTAAATTTATGACCGTGTAGTTAAGATTACCGATAGCCCCAAAGACTTGAATGGTAAAATTATCGTAATTAGATCGGATGTTATCGATATTTCCTGGGATTATCATTGAGAAATTAGAGATGGCATGGATGTTTTTCAAGATCCAGAAAGAAGTAAAGACGTATGCAATGTTAGATGTGAAATCTTGATGAGGGCCAAAGCCACCATCAGCATTTCTTAGTGAGACGAGGTAACTGTAAAGCCCGCTCACATTAGTGGGCGTGCTGTTTAATAAGTATAATCCCCTTACTGCAGAATACGTGTATACCGCACTTGAAACATTGCCAGGGAGCGTGACGTCATAATTACTGCGTTTGAATCCACCATCTGGATTCTGGCTTTGTCTAAGGAAGGTGATGGCGCCGTTTACATCCGTTGGTGTGGCGTTGAGGAGATGAAGTGCCGCAATAGCACGATACGTGGAAATCACATAACTCTGGATGGCACCTGGCTTCTTCACAAATCCACCGTCTAATTGTTGTAAAGATTGTAGAAATGCTATGGTCTGAGAAGCATTTGGAAAGGCCTCACCTAGGAGAGAGTAAATACTCACGGCACGGAACGTACTTTCCGTGTATGAACCCGTAAGACCGAATCCACCATCAGGATTTCGATAAGAGTTGACATAGTTCAAGATTTCTTGACGATGTGGGATTGACTTTCCAGCAAGAACCAAAGCATACACGGCATCGAATGTTTCACGTAAGGTAGGCTCACTACCAGGTTCACCTCCGAACCCTCCCTTGTTGGGAGTCCAATTAAGGAGCCATTGGAGAGTTGCCGTTGTATTAGTAGGTTTTGCACCAAGATAATCGAGGGCAAGCAAGCTGAAGAAGGTCCCTTTTAAAGACGGTTCAGAGCTAATTATTTTAAGTTTGAAACCCCCTTCAGGTGTTTCCAATGACAATAGGAAATTTCTTGCAGCATTACTATCAATGCGCGCTGTTCCATTAAGTAAAGTGATTGCCTCGAGTGCCGCTGCCGTGTGTGACGCACTAATGGCGCTTGTTCCAATAATAAGATCATTGTAGGTGTTTACCCAACCACCTGTTGTCGATTGTAACGAGATAAGAAACTCTAAGGCAGCAGTGACGTTGACACTTGTTGTTAGATCTTGATTAAGAGTTTTCAGTCCGACAAGAGCTGCTCTAGTTATTGTAATTTCTGATGTCCAAAAGATTTGTTTGAATCGATTACTTTGCTTTCCAAAACCTCCTTGCTCAATTGAAGACACGTTACTGCCTAGATTTTGAGCACGGATGAAGACTTGTGCAACATCACTAGCGTTTGGTGGAATTTTTCCTAGTATGGAATAAGAAAGGACTGCAAGATGGGTGGAATAAACATCGCTGTCAGTGTCTTTAAGATAAGAGTTATAACCGTTAGTAAGTGAGTTTCTCAATCGATCTAGATAGCTGGTAACTAAAGTTACGTTAAGGTTGTTGTATCCTAACCATTGAAGTATTTGGATGGCCTTATAGGTACTTGACAAGGTTGACCTATCGTGTTTCCACGTACCAAAACCTCCACTTGATTTTTGAAAGGATAAAATTTGGTTGATCCAAAATTGTTTCTGTGCCTGACTGACATTGCTAAGAGTTGGATCTAAAATTCTCATGGCACCAACACGATAATATATCTGATCAATGTTTGTTGCATTGTTTTCTGGAACATTTTGTGTTGATTTTATGAAATTCAATGATCTAGTCCTTGTTAGAAGGTCAGGTGGTGTAGTTGGTACGAGAATGAGATCGCCCTGGCTCCTTTTTATCATGATCTCATTCTTAGTAACATTCAGTCCCTCTACGGAACTCGTTGATGATGCCACCGAAAAACTCGACCCAAGCATTACAATTGCAATGAATAGGCCAATTACTATTGTTGTCATTAACTTATATTGATTAAGGATCTTTTTCATATTCATTCTCATCCCTATGCTTTTGTTTTTGGAGAATTGTTTTGAACCTTGAGTGATAAGGCGAGAAGAGCGTTTTGACTTGCTCGATTGTAGAAAGAAATCGTAATTATAAATTGTTTGTGGAACACTTTTTCACGTGGGTAACCTTCTCTTGCAAATAAGTTCAGATATTTCTAAACGATTAGTACAGAGACGAAGGAGAGTGCTCGTTAGTGTCCGTTCTGAGTTCTCTTTCTCGTGAAGGTAAGCATCTCTTAAAAAAATCGGATTGATTCGCCATCAAGACCGTGAATCAGTGAATCATTGGAAGTGACCGCAACTTACGGCAAAACAAAACTGATGAGAGTAATTCAGTTATCCCTTTCTTTTAAGAAGCGTGTTTAAAGGACAACTGTTCTTTTCAGTGCTTCAAGGAGAAGTGAATGACCTCAAAACTGATTTTTAATCAGCTCATTTCAAAAATGAAAATTTTTGAGAAGGCTAATAAGTTTTTTACATTCTTGAATGGAGTCATTACCACCTTTCTAAGATGGTAATTCTTAATCGTGAATCTATGCCAATGAAACAAGGAATCATCGTTAACATTTCCTTGTTAAGTATTATTACCAAGAATGAGGGTGATTAGATAAAAAAGAAAGAATATCGAATTTCCCATATTATGCTTGTATTGATGAGAGAAACTTGCTAATTTCGTTGAGCATTCTGACCTTGTTTTGGATTTTTACCACGCCATGCCCTTCATCGTCAAATGCCAGTAGTTCAACATTTCTACCTCGTTTTTTCAAGGCGTTCACGAGTTGTTCTGCCTCTTGAAAAGGAACACGCGGATCATTCTTTCCGTGGATGACTAACAAAGGTGCTGTTATTTTTTCTACATTGGTCAGTGGTGATATTTGATCTAAAAACTCGCCATCGTCCTCAAGAGAGCCATATTCCACCTCTCTGAGATGGCGACGCCATTTTCCCGTTCGTTCAAGGAAGGTGCGGAATGACACGATTCCGACAATCTCAATTCCAGCCTTGAAGATCCCTGGAAATGAATACAAGCAAGCTAAAACCATGAATCCTCCGTAAGAACCTCCATAAAGAACGAATTCGTCACTCTTGATGAGTTGTTGGTGATTTTTCTTGAGATGGTCAACAAAGGCTTTGATGTCCTTGACACTATCCATTCTCAATCGCTTGTCGTCCAAGTGCGTGAACTTTTTCCCGTATCCCGTGGAACCACGGACATTTGGTACGAGCACGGCATATCCGAGATTTACGAAATACTGATGGATGGGACGCATCTCTGGTCGTGCCTGTGATTCAGGGCCGCCATGTATCGATATGATGCACGGATGTGGAGGATTTTGATGAGGTGGTAGAAAGAGAAAGGCTTCCATGGAGAGGCCATCGAAACTATATATTTTGAGAAGTTGTGGCCTGGCCAGTACTTCTTTGGGAATTCGAGCTGTTCCAAAATCGGTTAATTGTTGACATTCTCCTGAATTGAGCATCCATTTCCAAATGTTAGGAGGATATTCTGCACGTGACCATCCTACCACGGCAAAATTGCCATCTTTAGTGATGTCGAATCCTTTTAGCACTCCTTTAGGTAGTGGTGGCGAGGGTAATGTTTTCATGCTTGGGTATTCAAGGGCTTTCAATCGTGAATATCCATGTTCGTTTATCTCGACGATGAGACGATTGAGATTTTTGCTCATTCTAAAATTTTCGACTTCATATGGAGGTGAAAGGAGATACTCTGGATCAGAGAGTATGAAATCATCTTCAATGGTTACCCTTGCTAGTCCTTTCAAATCTTGGCCATGATTGGTAATCAGTAACAGAGTTTTCTGATTTAAGAAGATTGGATTTTTGATGATTACTTCTTCTTGGTCATCTTGCCAATCTAGACGATGAACGGTGTTATCTTTTAAGTCAACTAGTGCAAGTCGTTGGTCAAGATT
>JAJRXH010000648.1 GCA_024276395.1 archaeon | reverse complement strand
CCATGAACCTCTCCTCACGGCGTGATGGTGTCCTCGCCGTGGAGACGTGAGGAGACTGCCTTCGGGAACCGGCTCGGCATGAGGCCAATGAAGCCTTCCCAGCTCACGATTCTTCCCGAATGGAAACCTCTCCGGAAGATTACACGTTCACGTAATCGTGTTACATCCTAGCGTTAGGAGTGATGCCTTCCTCTGTCCTTGCTGCTGAGCTTGGTATTGAACTTGAAGGTCAGTTCATCAAAGTGGGTCGGCTGCAAGAAACTAACATTCCGGGTATTTTTGCAGCTGGTGATATTACTGGCGGACAAGCAAGACAAGCCATCATATCTGCTGGTGATGGAACTCGTGCTGCCATTGGAGCGATTGATTATCTTAAACAACTTGGTGTTAGTGCTGCTAAGTTGAAAAAAGTACAATGGGGCGCTTCTCGGACATCAAAAGCGAAAAAGTTGAAAAAAATACTCCCAGAAGTAAACTTGAAGGAGGCCGAATCCATGAAAAATCGATTAAAGGATTACGTGTTGGCCGATGATGGTTTTAAAGCTGGATACGAGCGATATCAGCCGAACTTGGAGATGATCAACCTAGTAAAAGAAAAATTATCTACAGCCCACATAATTACTATTAGTGCCTATTGGTGCCCAGATTGTCGTCGAAACGTACCAAAAATGGCCAAAATCTTGGATGAACTTCAAGAATGGTCAGCTGAAGTACATAGTCGTGATGATGAAGGAGTGTCTGAACGTTTTAACGTGAAAAAAATACCTACTTTTATCATTCTCGATAAAAACGGGAAAGAATTGGGACGGATCATTGAAAATCCCAAGTACTCCTCACTTGAAGAAGATCTCTTGAAAATAGCAGAAAATGATTATTGAATGACTTTTATCTCTTTAATTCCATGTTTTTCATCAAATTCAACTAAATCATCCAAGATTGCATGCGTTACCTCATCCAACCAATAAAGAATGCCTCAAGCGCTAAATCATCATGATATGCTCAACTTATCTTTTTTCCACCCCTAAGTCTTTCAAGACCCTAGATTAAGGGTCAAAGTATCATTCATTAATGGTAGTTAATGGTAGCGGAACACCTCTATCATGGTCGTTTCTCTTTACTATATTGAACTAGAATAACAATTATTGTTTCCCATTTAGAAAGAATTTCAGCGTTGAGATGGCTGGATGTGTGCTTTGAGAATGAAATTAAACCTTGAGCTGGATTAAGACGTCGTAACATCACATTTTATAAGGATAAGGAAATTGCAGTGTTAATGGAGAAGCTTATCATGAGGGAATCATCATGGGCACTGAAAAGCGAATTTACTTCTTTGAAGAAGGTTCCAAGGATATGAAGGATTTACTAGGTGGTAAGGGAGCCAACCTTGCTGAAATGACCCGACTTGGCTTACCAGTACCCCCGGGATTTACCATCACTACAAAAGTATGCAAGGAATATCTTGAATCAGGATCATTACCCAAGGGCTTGGAAGAAGAAATCCGTGAAGCAATGGCCGAATTAGAAAAACGTATTGGTCGAAAGTTTGGAGATGCAGAAAAGCCACTGCTCGTGTCCGTTCGTTCTGGCGCTCCCATATCAATGCCTGGTATGATGGATACCGTGCTGAATTTAGGGTTAAACGATGAAAGCGTTGAGGGACTCGCACAAGAATCTGGTAATCCTACATTTGCCTATGATTCTTATCGACGCTTCATTCAGATGTTTTCTGATGTCGTGCAAGGCTTGGATCTTCACGAGTTTGAAAAAATATTGAAGCAAGTAAAGAAGGAGGAGGGCGTGCAATATGATAAGGATTTGTCAGCAGATGCCTTGAAACGACTCGTAGATGAGTATAAAAAACTATATGAAAAATTAAAGCGTGAACCATTTCTTCAAGATCCATGGGAACAACTATTTGCGACCGTTGAGGCCGTCTTTCGATCTTGGAATAATGAACGAGCCATTGAATACCGTAAACATGAAGGCATTCCAGATGATTTGGGTACCGCCGTCAATGTTCAAGTAATGGTTTTTGGTAACCTGGGAGAAAATTCAGCAACTGGCGTAGCATTCACCCGTAATCCGTCATCTGGTGAAAAAATGCTCTATGGTGAGTTTTTGCCACAAGCCCAAGGAGAAGATGTGGTTGCTGGAATCCGAACACCTTTACCTGTGGATGAACTCAAGAAATTAATGCCAGATGCACATGCCAAGCTCGTGAGAACCGCTGAACTGCTTGAAAAGCATTACCGAGACATGCAAGATATCGAATTTACCATCATGGATGGCAAGTTTTACATTCTTCAGACTCGTTCTGGTAAACGAACTGGCGTGGCTGCCGTAAAAATTGCGCATGATATGGTACAAGAAGGACTCATTACTAAAGAAGAAGCTATCATGCGCTTGACAGCACGAGATATTGAAAATTGCTTGTTTCCAACCATCTTGTGGATTGACGAAAAGAAAGCACGCTATTACGGTATTGACCCCGAGAAACTGGAACAATATCTTGCTGAAGGAAAATCCATCAGTGAAATCATTCAGTTGGAACGACCGACATCGACGATTGCACCACTCATGGGGACAGGATTAGCCGCTGGCCCTGGTGCTGCGACTGGAATTGCGGTTTTTGAATCTAAAAAGGCTGCCGAAATGGCAAGAAACCAAAACCTTCCCATTATTCTCATTCGTCCAGAGACATCGCCAGATGATTTCCCAGGAATGGCAGCTTCTCAGGGAATTCTCACGTTGCGTGGTGGTGCAACATCTCATGCAGCAATCGTCTCTCGCCAAATAGGCAAAACTTGCATTGTTGGTGCTTCTGATAAATCTGGTCTAAAGATTAAGAAGAAAGACGGAACCTACTTGCTACAATCGGCAGGCGGAAAGTACGAGGTCAAGGAAGGCGACTGGATAACGCTAGATGGCTATAATGGTAGGGTATTTCCTCTAAGACTACCCATCGTCCGTCGAACAGAACTGCCATCTGAGCTTAATACCATCCTAGAGTGGGCAGATAGCTTTGCTAAGTTATACGTGAGAGCAAATGCCGATAAGCCTTCTGATACTGAATTAGCCCTTCGTTTTGGAGCAAAAGGTATTGGACTAGCAAGGACAGAGCATCAATTTTTTGAGACTGAACGTCAACCCATTATGAAAAAGATGATCATGGCAAGGACAACTGAAGAGCGAAAGAAATATCTCGACAAACTCCTAAAATTCCAGATTGAGGATTTCAAGGGATTATTCAAGGTACTAAAAGAATATCCAGCCATCATAAGACTCATCGATCCGCCATTGCATGAATTTTTGCCCAGGGAAATTGAACTCCTAGAAAAAATCTACAAGGAGAATCTAGGACCCGAATCTGAAGAATACCAAGTGCTTCAACGGGTCCGGGAGCTTCAAGAAGCTAATCCAATGCTAGGACTAAGAGGTGTTCGACTTGGTCTATTATATCCAGAAATCATTGAAATGCAAGTAAGAGCGATCATCATTGCAGCCATTGAGGTACAAAAGGAAGAGAGATTCAAAGTAAAACCAGAAATAATGATTCCTCTCGTGATATCGGCTGAAGAATTCAGAGAGGCAAGGAAGATTGTTGACGAGACCGCACGTCAGATATTCCAAGAGACTGGAGATACTGTAGAATACAAGGTTGGCACGATGATTGAAGTACCTAGAGCTGCATTGGTAGCTGGAAAAATTGCAGCTGGCGAAGAAGGGGCAGAGTTTTTCAGTTTTGGTACCAATGATCTGCATCAGATGACCTTAGGTTTCAGTAGAGATGATGTAGGCAAGTTCTTACCCTTGTATCTCGACAAGAAATTATTACCAGTTGATCCTTTCGTGGGCATTGATGAAGAGGGTGTTGGACGACTGATGAAAATCTGTGTCAAGGAAGGAAGGGCCGCTCGTTCTGATATTTCTATCGGCATCTGTGGCGAGGCTGGAGGAAACCCACAAGCAATTGATTTCTGCCACCGAATTGGCCTAGATTATGTTAGTGCCAGTCCTTATCGGGTCCCCGTTGCTCGACTGGCAGCTGCTCAGGCACGATTACGACATTCTGGATAGAGATAGCAGATACTTGATTAAAAAAAGATTTGCACTTATTTTATCTTCGTCTTTTTCTTTTCTTTATTTCTTTAAGGACTTTTCAGATTGTTCCTCTTGCCTTTTTTACAGCTCAATCATCAAGCAGTGTCTACCCTAAGATCTTAATTTCATTTAAGGTTCCTCTGTCTGTCCCTCTTGCAAGGAGCTTGTTAACACTACTATTAATTAATTCGTTGTTTCATCGTTTATGAGACTACAGGAATTTTAGCCTTGATCCGAAATTCGTTAAACTCATTGATTGTCATCTGAGCAATTATTGATGCAACGTAAAGATCACCACATCTAATGAATGCGATGAGTGTTTCCTTGATGTTGGGTGGCTGTCGATTAATGTATTCCCAGCCTGCTTCTTCTTCGCGGATCTTCCGAGCTTCTGCCTCATCTTCTTGAAATTCCCTGAGAATTCTTTTTCTTCGCTCAGAAAGTGTTTCCATCGTGTTCACATCCTTCTCATCAGGAACCAGCTTTCGTGACTCGACGGTCGAAAAGAGTGAGTTTCTCTTCAGATACTTGAATTTCATAACTTTTTTTCAGTGACAATAATCGGCGCACACTGCCTGGCCGTGAATCGACGAAAAATGAGATCATATAGTTTTACGTGGTCTGAAGAGTGATTGGCAATCTGCAGAACTCCCTTGTTAAGAAGCATTAACAACGCATTCCGATTAACTGCCCGGGTTGGTCTGATACATTCATGTGTACCTTGTTCTTCCCATTTTCTAGGAGTAAAGTCCTTATCCAGATATATTATAAGATATGTCCGACTTTACTGAAATATTCGGTTACAAGCGTTTTTGTGCGGAATTCACCGAGATATTTACGCTCTTTTCGCTCAAGAACTGGAAAACTACTCAAGATGTGATTTAACTCATCAACATTCAGCTTGAATAGGTGACCAATAAGTGCATCAATTTCCGCCCGTAAAATGGCACGAATGTTGCCATCCCTTTTTTCATCCTTGAAAGTCACGAAATCCAAGGCCACTTGACGGGAGCTCCAAGTTGAAGAAAGTAACTTCCAATCAGCTAGAACGCTAGTCTCTTGTACTTCACGATACCACTCTTCTTGATATGTCTTTGCCCATAAATCAGCAAAATCAGCAGAAATACAAGATAATCTAGCAATCCGGGGAATGAGCTGTCGAAAAATGCCATCTTTTGGTGTTAATCTAGGGAAGGGAAGGGAATGAATGAAATGATAATTCAAGCCGCTAGTCACCTTGAGACGAATGATCCAGTCTAGCACGAGAGAATTAAGTAACCCACATGCAAGTAATTGAACAGTTTCTTGATTTAGACCCTCTTGTAATCTATTGATGTTGATCATCAGAGATTGTAGCGTGTTCCCATGATAGGTGGGGGGTAGCACGCAGGCGACTAAAGTTCTTTCATTCGTGGACCCAGATATCGCTCTAAAGGCCGTTCGATAAGGAAGGATCCCATTGGATTGAAGTGATTTCAGGGGCTTTGGAGGTGGAAAGGTTACCCAATATCTCGCAGATGCATAAAACGGATTGAATTGCCAAATCATTTTACCTTCGTATAATGGTAAGATATGGGCTTGCCTCTCTTTTTTGATGAAAGAGTTTTCATTTCGAAAAAATTGATATGGCTGTCGTGCAAGAGGAAGCTCACGCAGAATTAATTGCTCGGCTTTTTCCTTGATGAGGAAATATTTCAGATCATTTGTCATGTCAAATTCTCTATTGAGGGAAACATTCCAGGGAAGATTCATGGAAGTGTCAACAAAGCGTGGAAATGATTCATGGAGCTTTTTAGCCAAGTTAAGGTCCATTTCATTCTTGAATTCCAAAAAGGCTAGTGAAATGGGATTCAGTTTTTTTACGAGTTCTTGTTCTATCATCAAGCCATTAGTTTTCAAGTATGATAGCAATTCTTCAAGTTCTTGTCTTTTGGGAGCACATCCGTACTTGACAATGATCTCCGGAGGTAACACATCCTTTTTCAATGATTTAGGACGAGAACCCAAGCAAAATGCGGTCTTGACACGGTGTTTTGGTGATGATGGCAGTTTCTTTGTCAATAATAAAGTAATTTTGTAACTTTTATGGATGTGAAACAAGCCTTCTCGATTTTCTAATGAAAACAAGTATTGTAATTGCGAGTCTTTGAGGAACATCCTTCTTAGGTCACGTGCACCATAATCCGTATAGATGGCAGAGGGGAGTATCATGCCAAGATATCCATTTCGTTTTACCAACGAAAAACTTCGTTCAACAAATAGCTTGTAGAGATTGAGATCTCCTCGAAATTGTCGCTTGTAAAGGCCTGACTTGTTAAAAAAAAGAGAAGCTTTCTTGAGGTCACTGACGTGATTCTCCCAAAGTTGTTTAACCTTGAAATCTTTTTCCAATAAGTCTTGCATCAATTTTAGTCTTTCTTTTTTACGAATTTTCCTGAAATTATTAATGTACTTGCTAAAAAATTCATTACTATTTGGTTTTAAAATGTTCCATGGAGGGTTCGTGACGATGGCATCGAAACCTCCCTTCTTAAGAACCTCAGGAAATTCAATGCACCAGTGAAAAATTCGCCACTTGCGTCTCGCGCTCTTAATTAATTGTTCATATCCTGCATGCTCACATCTTTCAATTCCTTCTCTTTCGTCAACACTGGCAATTTTTCCAAAGATTTCTTGGAATGAGATTCTGTTATTGCTATCATCATCAAGCAGATGTAAGATGACAAGATCTAATAACAACTGACGAGAAGGGAGTGGAAGATTTTCTAAAAATTTTTTCGTGATCTCCTTGCCCCATTGTCTTCTCAATGTCTTGGAGATGACTTGAAGTTTTGTTTCAGAAAGCGTGGTGAACCCAATTAATGAATTGCCTACTTTCAAGTTGGCATCAAGAAACGTGAGGGGTTGATTTTTAGACATCGTGAGAAGCCAAAGAGAAACCTTGGCTAGCTCCACTGCCAATGGATTTAGATCAACTCCATGGATACAGTTTTGCACTATCAACCTTCTCACGGCAACTTCATCCAAGCATGGTAGCTCGCTCTCATTTAGGCCAACACTTCTACAAGCTTCTTGATACTTTTTGGTCAGGTACAAGGTTGCCGATACTAGGAACGCTCCACTTCCCATTGCTGGATCCAATATGGCAATTTCAAGAATCTCATCGGGTTTTTTATCTTTCAAGAGAGGCTCTATTGCTGTTTTTACGATGAAATTTGTGAGTTCCGGCGGCGTGTAATAAGTTCCAGTTCCTTTTTTCGTGCCAGCCCAATTTTTGAAATAAAATTGTCCCTTTGGTATTACTTGTATATCTTTTCCTTCTAGCGTTAACGCAGATGACATTTCTTTTTTTGGTATTATTTTCCGCCTCGTAGTCCCACCTTTGAATATCACGAGGTCTTCTTCGGCCATGGCTGGTTCAAGATGGAGAAAAACTTCATATATTGCGCCAATTTGCTCCACATCAAATTCATGATAGGCTATTTCTTGCTTGATTCTTGATTCGTCCATTAATGTGGTAAACATCAAGGGTTCTAAGAATTTGTTCATGATATCATCCGTTAAGATCAAGGATCGCAAAACTTTCAGGCGACTACTGTCGAATAGCTGTCCACCAAGAGCCTTTAATTTCAATTGCGCATTATCGATTCCTTTTTCTAACAATTCAAACAACTTCCAGATGGATTCCCAAAGCCAAGTCGTCTTTTTCCGTGATAATACTTTTTCAGGATGTATTAACTGCGATTTAATGTTTTGCAAGGAGTAAGACCAATAAATGGGATTCTCAATTGGTAAAACTTTCCTACTTTCGGCAAAAAGGATGATGATGATTCGTAACATGAATGATAAAGCTTCTTTGTACAACGTCTCGGCTAACTGGTGGACAGAATCTAAACAAGCTTGGTTCCTTTCATCACGTAATATTCCTTGAATGAATCTTTCTAAGTTAGGAACGACAGATTTTTGTAAATGTTCGCTCACTAATTTAGCAAACTGCCTGCTCTTTAAATCTAGATCTTCGATGAGAGATTTGCCCTGGAAAACATCAAGGGTGAAGGCATCTTTTCTAAATAATGCCCAGAAGACATGAAATGAAGATCGAACATGCTCTCTCAAGATGGAGTCTAGATCTACTTCAAGGTAGGATTTTCTCTTCAATTTTTCACTTGCAAGAAGAAGATATAACGCGCCGTCAGTGATGATTCCCCACTTGATTCCTTTTTCTTTTATGATGTTAAGGACGTGATCGAGAATGAAGGATTTGAGACGGTGATTGCTTAACGGTGATCGATGACCCTTAGCTTTCACGATAAAGGCAACAACCCGTGTCGATTTTTCGTCTTCTTCGTCAAAATGCCAATTACTTTCATCGAGACTCATGGATAATTCTTGAAAATCTTTAATTTTCAGTAAAATGATCCTATTTTGTTCAAGGAGTCGCAATGTCACGCTAGCCATCTTTTCTCTTTCACGGAATTTCCTTGACTCATCACCTGCAAGAAGAGTGGGTTTTTTTCCTCGGAGATGTAAAAGCTTCAGATAGACTTTGTTTCTAGTTGTTTCTCCGAGCTTACCTCGCCAATGTTTGTCCGTAAGAAGTAAACCTAAGTAATATTCAGAAAAAAACCCATTCACGTTGCTAATGTAAGTCAATTCATGTTTGGACATTGGCGTACACTAGAGTCATTATCATCCAGGGATGCCCAGAATCACGAAAATTAATCCAAAATACAAGAAAGAAATCACGATTAATACCACGGCAACAAAAAGACCTACTTGTAGGAAATCAAGGAATGAGATCGGTTTATGCTCTTTTTCTGCCATTGAAACAGCAAGAGCACTGGCCGGGCTACTAATTGGTAGGACGATTCCTCCAATGTTCACTCCCACGATGAGTGGCCAGAACAGGTAGCGTCCAAGATTGACGGTTACGAGAAGTGGAGCAAGAGCCGTGGCGATGGGGATGTTGTCCACAACTGATGAGGTAAGTGCTGAAAAAATGAGAATAATAGCAATTGCTAACGCAGGATTGATTTCCAAGATGGGCTTGATCATTCCAGCAATGGCATCAATCACGCCGACCACGCTCAAGCCTTCCACGATGACGAAAAGTCCAATGATGAAGAAGATACTCGACCAATCAACATCATTGAAGACCTCCTCTGGATCTTCACCGGAAAACCCAAGAAGGAAAGCTGCAATCACGAAAGCAATGAGAGCAGGTTCCATTCCAATGAATGGGCTCAATGAAAACCCAAAAATGATAAGAATGATGGCCCCAATGGAGAAATAAAACAAACGTCTGTTCGTGATGACAACTTGTGGATCAATTGTAAAAATGGCTGCTACTATTTCTATTGGTTCTAGATGTTTCTTGTTCAAGAGAAAAAGGATAGGTAAGCTCGAGACAACTAAGATGATTGCCAATGGTCCGATATAAATGATGAAATCTAAGAATTGCAATTCGGCAATGTCAGCAATGATGATGTTAGGGATTGATCCGACCAAAGTGGCACTAGAAGCATAGTTTGCAGCAATGGCCTCCGATATGAGGAAAGGACGAGGATCAAATTCTAGTACACGAGAAATTTCAATGGTAAGAGGTCCAAGGATGAGCATTGTCGTGATGGTATCGAAAAATGGTGATATGGCACAAGTTAGCAAGAAAAAGGAGACGTACATCAGCTTGATCTCGCCTTTTGTTAACTTAACCAAATATAGCGCAATGAATTGGAACAGCCCACTTCTGGCGGCAAGGTTAACGATGACCATCATCATGATGATGAAGAGAATTGTCCTCCAACTGATGAGCTTGAGAATGAGGTCTTCGTAAGTCAAGATACCTGGCATCACTAGTAGCAGCATGGTGAGGCTTCCGCCACCAAGTGCTACTAGCGTGCGATGTACTTTTTCTGAAGAAATGATGGCATAAGAGCTAATAAAAACGATGATGATAAGCCCAATGATGATTGGATCTGCCTCGTGGGCCGTGACACTCATGTTAGTACTTCCTTTTTGGTTGTCGAATTAACTATCTAGCATATATACCGATAAAAGGAACGATCATGAACCGATAAAAACTTATTTCTTATCTTCTAATGTTTCTTGTTGTTCGGTTTCATCAACTTTTTCCAAAGTGGTTACCGCATCTGATTTAATTTCATCTTTCGTGATTTTCCAAGGATGTTGAACGATGAAGATGCTGCATTTTTTTGAAGCCAGCAGCCCATTTACCATATTATAAATAGTTTCAGGATCGCTAGAGCTCGATTGCTCAACTAGTTGTGCTGGTATGACCACGAGTTCTGCATAAAACTCATCAATGACCTCAAGAATCCCTTGTTCAAGCGAATCCATATCGTGCACGTGAATTGGAAGATCTAGTTTTTCTTTTTCAAAGATTTGATGTAACCATCCGATTTCAGAGCTATGACTACCAGCATCTGTTGTATCAGGTTCTTTCTTGTGAAATTCGACGACAGCCTTAATTTCCTCCTTGAATACCTTCAAGTAGTTAGGTAATTCGAGGTCTGGCTGCAGCACTCCGACGAGCAGCGGCATTCCCCATGTTCTGGAGAATTGCACTGCTAGGAGCAACGTTCTTCGCCCTAATTCCGTTGAATCAGTAATCACGAGAATGGTATTAAACTGCCAGTGAAAATGCCTGGAGGTCATCTGGGCAAAGATAGGTAAGTGTGAAATCCGTTGTTGAAACTCTTCTAGTCGCTTTTCGAGCATTTTTCTTTCTACCATGAAGTTCCACCAAGGCGATGCCCTTTCCGAGGTTGGAATGTTTCTACCACGCGTTCACAGAAACTTTGTTGTTAAATAACTTTCCTTCATGCCTTGATCGATAACTTGAAAATACTTGCCTCAGAATGGAAGAATGGGAGCTAATGCTTCCGGAATTCTTGGAGGTTTAAACACATGGCAGATAATGAAGGTCATTCCTTTACCATCAAGATGAAGAAAATCGGTGCAATGAAATTTGAGGTAGAATGGGATAAAGAACAATTTCCCACAATCTATTTTGATGAGCCCCCAAATGCCGGAGGAAATGATGAAGCCCCTAATGCCTCACGATATCTAACAGCAGCCGTGATGAATTGCTTGTCAGCAAGTTTAACGTTCTGTCTAAAAAAAGCCCGAATACCCTTGGATGCTCTTGAATCAGAAGCTACATGCACCATTGCTCGAAATGATGAAGGATATTGGAGAATCAAGGAGATTAACGTTAAATTGAAACCCTATTGGAAAGAATGGTCAGAAGATATGCAAAAGAGCCTTGACCGATGCAGCAAGATTTTCATGAACTATTGTATCGTGTCCGCATCAGTGAAACAAGGAATCCCCATTAATGTCATCGTAGAGAGAGCATAACGGCTTCAATTGCTTCACAATGCATCTTCCTTTAGAGAGATCATCTACTCAATCATTTGTCATTAGGGAAAATTAAGTCTTCCATCACCATCTCATTTTTTTTAATTTTTTGGTTAACCAACCCTAAATAGTTTAGTCTAAAAATCTCCATACGCTGCATGATTGTTGGGTGTTTCAGATAATTCAATTCTTATCTCATATGCTCTTAGTTCAGATTGTTGCTTGAGATGTTTGTACAAGTAGATGCAGATATTTTCTGCGGTCACGGAGTTAGTTGGTATGGAAAAGGTTAGTTTTTTGGGGAATCGATACTTTATGTTCCCATCCTTGGCGATGAGAAGATGATCTGGCTTTTCAGGATCTTCTCTCACCGTGTAAGGTCCGTCTAGTGCTGGAATGAGTATTTTATGTGCCATTGGTAAAATTACTCTCTTGATGACTTTTTTCAAGATGCTAAAGTCAATGACTACTCCCGAATCCTGAATGCTACCCCTCACGGATACGTTGATGATGTAGTCATGTCCATGTAATCTAAAGCACTTTCCGAATTCTTCAGTGAGGAAATGTGATGCACAAAATTTCATTCCAGTTTTCTCTATTCGTGTAATATACTTCGTCATCATTCGTTTCAACATCGTTGTTTTATGGAGAAACTTATAGGTGTCATTTTTTGAACTTTGATCACTTTCGGTTGAAGATGATCATTTTCGGTTGAAAAGAGTTAAAATAGAAAAACTTAAAGAAATAGAAAGAGGTGCGAATATGCTCCTCCTCTTATAACTTTATACTACGAACAAGATAAGGAATGCTACTACGAACCCGAAAACGGCGATACCTTCAATGAGACCAACATAAATGATAGTTTTACCAAACATCTCCTCTTTTTCTGTGATGGCGCCTATAGCTGCAGCAGATGCTGTACCAAGACCAATACCGGCACCAGCACCAGCAAATCCCATTGCCAGACCAGCACCAACAGATTTATCACCAGCAGCTGTTAGACCACCGCTAGTAACTGTTTCGTTACTTTCTGCTTGAACAGTTGCTGGAGCAGCCATAACTTGTACTAGGCTCATAAAAACCATTATCATAGATAAGGCCATTAATAAGCCTGAGAAAACTAAAAACTGTCCCATTATGAGTTTTTTAAGTTTTTTTGAGTTCATTTCTTTCAACCTCACCGTGCTTATTTATTTGTGGTCAAAAACACGTTTGATGCACATTTTCATTTAGTAATGGGGATCCGCATGATACTGATTCGTATATAATACTCATTCAATTAGTTTTTTGTAGATTAAGTGTTTGAATTTTAATCATTTAGCGTTTTTTTCTGCAAACATCTTACCTAATCATTGCCCACTAAATTAGAATCAGATAGGAATGATCTGTTCTCGTAAGAAATCCTTACTTAGTCCTTCTAAGATGCCTTCGTAAATAATCCGTAAGTTTCTTAGTTCATTTTCTCTTAGCGCTAAATAGCTAAGTAGTAGTCCTGCGTGGAAGGAATTGCCTCGAATGCTCCGTTGAACTTGTATTAGATAAAACTCCTTGATTCTCCTCTGGAATCCTTGCAAACTTCCGGTTTGGTCGTAATGTTCTCTAATTCTATCAGTTACTTCTTGATATACGGTGTCATATAGCAAGTTCAAGACTTCATGGGCGGTTCTCAGGCCAATCATTGTTGGAATGAGATCTTTGATTCGATAGTGGAAAGGAATGAGCATTGATTCGATTTGGTCTGAAGGAACTTTAAGAATTTTAGACCGCAGAATGACCTCAATATTGATAAGATCAACTTGAAGGCCAATGATTTTTCTCACATTTGCCCGATCATATCCCGATAATTGGGTTGATTTTTTCCAGATTTGCTGATAGAAATACTGGTCAATCATCGACTCGACTCTAGGTATGAGCTTGTCACTAAGCTTCTCGGTATCTTGAAGAAAACTTAAATTGTCCTGTAGTTCGTCTGGAAGGGCATCAAGTAGTAGGGCCATGCTTTCACTTTCAAGTAATTGGTATAGTTGTTCTTCTTGCCTAGGTTTTGCGACTAAAATGAATGGTTTCACTCTATTGGTTGGAATATCTGCTAATCTTGATTCAATGATTGCTTTCAACGCCTCATAATAATATTTATCGAGATACGTGCTAATGAATTCTCTTGCTTTCGGTGGTACTGCACTAGTAATTAATTTTTTTATTTGACGAGTAAGTTTCCAAGTTAGAGCTTGATCAACTTGACGCAATGAAGGAATAGATGCTGCCACCATGTTCAATAACTCATTAATGGTTTCTTCATAGCCCATGGTTGCCAATAGTCGTAGAAACTCTTCTGGGGAGTTAGCATTCAGTAATTGTTCATACTCAGCCAGATGGAGGAGGTCTGCACTCAAGGCGTGG
>JAJRXH010000647.1 GCA_024276395.1 archaeon | reverse complement strand
CGAGAAGACCCATGGCCTCCAACTTATCAGCCTCAATGGCATGAGAAAGAATGTCCTCCCGTGCATGAGCACTCATTCGCACGCGGCGGACTACTGCCTTGTATTCAAGTTTTTCTGAAGCTGTCTCAGATACCGACTCCATGGCGATGTCAGTGGAAGGATCGGACTTCTTATTCCTTTCCTGAGATGATTTGTCCTCATTGTTGACGCGTTCTGATGCTGACACGACTACTCCCACTTCACGTCTTTTGCATAATTCTCAATCCATTCCCGCACCGTTCGCGCAAATAGATCAAAATCTTCCAACAATTGACGTGCAGCCTCGGGATTAAAGGGATCCTTGGGATCAACCAAGTATTCTGGAAAGTCATCAAGTTCATGAGCTCCCGGAAAAATTTCCAGCATAAGTTCAAGATGATCGACTACTGAGGTAAGCGGAATGGTTTCTTTCCAGCCTCCTAGCTTGCCAAGGTTATTGTGATTCACTAGGCTCAAGCACACATTCGAACCCCATTTCCATCGAGTCCCTCCCACCCCGATGTTAGGATGCCAGATTGGTGTCACGAAATTGCAAATTGGCGGCTTGAAGGGATATTCGGGAGGAAGGTCAATCGTGACGATCCACTCTCCCCCTTCGTACACGCTTCCCTTGACACCCGGTATGAGAAGCTCATAATGATGAAGATCCTTGTTAACCAAGCGCCACTTGATGTGACTGGTCTTGGGATTATATTGAATCAACATCCGCTTGAATTCTTCTCGTATTCTTCTCGTGTGAGGATCATCCATTAGACTCACTTCCTACCAGCACTACTTACAGCATCACAACATAATTTCCATCAAGATGCTTCCGTGTCTTCTCATTCTCACATCAATTTAAAGATTCTCCATCGCTTGTTTTCACCCAACCGAAAAACAGATACAACTCGAGATAACACGAATTCTCAGATTCGTAGAAACACGAATCCTTCAAAAACTAGTCCACAAAGTAAAAATACATATAATCGTCAAAAAACAACTCAATAAGTCATTTTACCAAAACAACGCGTTACCCCATCTAATTCAAGAGATTTTACCTCTCAAAAATATAAAAAATTCTGAAATAAGCTCCCCTAAAGTTCCTCCCACGAATGATAAGATTGTCGTCGAATGATTCTTGCCAGGACAATCAAAAATGCGATCATAAACCAACTTCCTTGTTGAAAGAAGATCAACTTCATTCAACCAAAATCTTCACTGTTGATTGATTTTAACGCCATTTGTACGTCATCTAAGCCAAAATCATATAGATACTTCTCTTCTATTAGAATCCTCGTGCTCGTTCGTGTCTTTCATATCAGCAAAAATTTGATTTTTCAATTTCCTAGAGTGAAAATATCTTGGTGAAAGTGATGTCGTTCCTACCAATAAATCACAAGTGGAAAAACCTTTCGTTCTCGTTCATCACGTGTTTTACCACATTAGTCACGGCGACTGTCCTATTTTTTTCCGACAATCATTGCTTTAGGAGATCAAATCTCAATATACTAAGATGATTTTGAGAAGGATCTCACGATTGCTGATACCTTCACGGAAGGTTATCTGATGATCCAAAATTGGAGCTTCCTTGAAATTACTCTCGACATGACGACTGGCTCTACTGTCCAATCTAAAATCATTGACAAGACTCTAAATGTTAGTGATGTTGACCACCAAGACTCCTTCAAGTCAAAAGTGAACGCCTCACTTCACTATGAAAATGGAAATTCTTTACTTCGAATAACTTTCACCGATTCTTCCTCCAAACTCACGCCACTACCATCAGAGATAGTCACTTGGTTGTCCAACACGTATGAGATTACACCAGAGGATATCAACACCACGAGTTTCACGGTACTTAGTAGAATTCTTTACGGTCCAACTAGAGTCCAAACTATTTTCCGGAATGCGCTAACTCACACCTACCAAGAATTCATCAAGATCCCATGGGGAGAGCAGAACTTTTAAATGACTTGGATATTAGCTTAAAAGCCAGAATTCTCCTTGAAGATGATCCTGAAGGGCACTTTAAGTCGAATCATTCGATAAATTGCCTAGATGATTTGAATATCACGCTCAATCGAATCGATGAGAAACACGACCACTCTCATTCAACAATTGCTTCGAAAGAATTCACTCGCCTACAGTATTATTCTACGGAATTCACTCGCCTCATCTCCCATGGCCCTTCTAACATCCACGAGTCATTAATAAACGGAAATGATGCCTTCATTTTAGGAATATCAATGACTTTCACGGAAACAAATGATTCTGTCACCTCATTCTCAAAGTCCGTTATTTCTCGAAATGAATCGACAAAAAAACTTGTTGATGCGCATTATTGTCGCCGTACTTGGAATATATGCCGATAAAAGACAGCAAGGCAGCCTCCTCGTTTCACGATCCCTCGTCATGTCTCCTCACGTGGACCATCATTGGTGAAAAATCGGACGTGATTCTCAAATAACGGAGTTTGAAAAACAGGG
>JAJRXH010000646.1 GCA_024276395.1 archaeon | reverse complement strand
ATGTATCCGTCTCTCTACTTAACACGGGTCAATTCCTCCTTGCCACATTTCTGAATATGGTATTACGCTTCACGTGATGAGTGAGAACTCATTTTTTAAAAATGTACCGTTTAAAATATAATATGTATTTATTATGGATTCATTTTTATCTTATTTCCAACATCATACTCATCGTAGGTAAAGTAAAGAAGAAGAAATGGATAACCGTGTCTCAGAATACTTCCCATCAAAAAAACAAAAATGCTGAATTATTATCTAAGGTCTCGACAACAAGCAAAGTTTTTTCTTTCTTATTCAAGTCATAAAAACTTTAAGTGATTGATGCGGAGGTATGAAATGATGGAAGTGAGTCATGTTTTTTCTTTCTTATTCAAGTCATAAAAACTTTAAGATCTCTGTAAGTTGCTCAATGGTGGGAATTCTTGGATCCAGTGTTTCTTGCCAAGCTAATCGCAAGGGTCCATCAAATTTGAAATGAACTGGATTAATGCTCAATCTCAATGCCTGATTAAGATATCTAGGCTTATCATCAACAAAAAAGACATCACTAGGCTCCACGTCATGTTTCTGGAGCAATAACTGGAAGCCTTCTCGCTTTGAGGTAATATTTTCCCCAACAATTAACATCTCAGAAACCAATTGATGTAGACCAGCACGCTTAATCCGTTGTCGTTTCATCCCTTGAATGCCATCAGTACCACACAAGATGACGGTGATGACTTCTTCTTCGTGCAACCTCTGAATTATCTCATGACAGCTACCAATCAGAAAAGAGAGACTCATTCGCCGTTCCCAATAATAATTTGAGAGATTTTCAATCAATTCATCATCCGACGCGATAGTTATTGCTTTTAGAGCATCAGACCACCATCTCCTGGGAGGATAACATTCTTGATAATCATTGAAATCTTCAGCCTCAATCATGAATCGTGAAAACTTGGAAGCCTGCAAACCCGTAAAATTCAGAAACTTCTTCCCCATTTCTTCATATATTGTTGGTAGACATGTATAAGAATCCAATAACACACCGTCAACATCAAACGCAACCGCTTTCATGACCTTCTCCTTTTTTTGTTTTTTCCAGATCAATGAGTTGCTCAATTCTTGAAATCTTCACGGTGACAGGTGTCTCTTTCTAGCACGCTTGAGAAAACACGTGTTTATTAAACTTGCTCACTCTCATATTCAAGTGATGATAGCGTGACAGACAACATCGCCCATTCAAGTTGCTAGATGCTCAATAGGACGAAAATAAGAACAAAAAGATTGAGAAAGGAAAAACCGCGGCTAGTGACTTCCAAGAAATTCCAACCAGAAGACATCACGACACTAATCATCGGAGACAGCAATTTATCTCATCTTATCAATAACTCTTGCTACCTAGACCGGCCATCCTTAATCTCTTTGCTCGTGATCTGGAAGATATCTTCAACTTATTGAGAAGAAATCTCCTTGCTAAAAATGGAGAAATAACCTTCGTGATCGATGTCTCCATCATCTTAATCTTGAGGGGAATTACCAGTGTTCTGATGTTTCATGAAATCCTTCACTACCTTGTCTGTCGAGCCTGTTTCCAAGTTCCAGTTAGTCTTGGCCTTGGGGTCTTGAATGGATTCATCCCTTGTCTTTGCGTGTCACCACACCATCCCCTCAAGAGAAACCATTGGCTGGTCGTCGCCATCGCGCCTACCATCTCTGTGAATCTTTTACTGTTATTCCTCCTGACTACTTTTCAAGAGAATGTACTCCTGTTTAGTTACTTGATGATACTTTATTTCATCCATTCCACGGGTTGCGCGAGTGATGGTGTCCTCATTCTACAAGTCATTGCCTACCGTGATGATTCAAGACGACGGTGTAACCATTAACATTTTAGCCGAGAGTTATTCCGTTCTCCCCGTCATTTAAAAGATGATTTTATAAACCTATTCTTCCTTTAAATACTCCAAGGGGAAGTGAATAACTCTCTTTTAGCCCTTACATTTAACGATCATTAAAAGTACCAACCATTCTTAAATCTCCGAATGATACCCTAATCATCAAAAAACTATGAAGGCAATGTGAACTGATCACAACTACAGCATTCAGGTAAATGTTTTGAAAAAATCTCTTTTAATTGGAAAATTTTTTAAAATAGTGGATATTAAAACTAATTGAGGTATCCCTGAAATTAAACCACGGTGACTCTCAGCCTCGATCTCCTGAAATTAAACCACGGTGACTCTCAGCCTCGATCTTCAATTAATTGAAGATAAACAGAAATGATATCGAGAGATACATGAACTGTCCCGGATGTGTCATGATTCTCCTTTCCGGAAAAATTTTTCTTCTATGTTAGTACGACTTGCTGTCATTATTTATCATTCTATCTTTATCTGTCTTGACTCTCGAAGTTAACCTTACCTTCAACCCATAACAAGCACTTCCGTGGTGACCGGAATGTTGAAGGTTCAGATGAAGAAAATTTCCATTATTTTGATGATTCTAATCTTGATGGAAGTGATGTTTATTGCAGCATTGGGACCGCAAACCCGTGCTGCCATCCATGGCCAGAATTCATCAAGTAGTAATCACGTAAATTCCGATGATCTAGATTTCAAAGATGCTGACAAGATTCTCAGAACCACGAGCACGAGCGAATTTCTCACGAGCCTTAGAAAATTAATTGATGAAAATACCGCTCAACAGAAGGTCAACATCGAAGGCAGTGCCACGAAGAAAATCATCTGGACGATCCTCATTTACATTGACGCGGATAATAACTTGGAAAAATATGCCGTGAGAGACATTGAGGAGATGCTCAAAGGTGCCAAGTATCTATCAGATTGCACGTGCGTCTTAATCCAAATTGATCGGCATCCGAATTATCAACTTTCTGGTTATTCTAACAAGACTTTGCCAGGTGAAACAAAAGAATATACTGGTGCAAGACGATATCAGATAGCTAATAATGGTTCTCTAATATTCAAGCAAGATCTAGGAGAAGTGAACATGGGGAACGGAAATACTCTCAGAAATTTCGTAAGATGGGGAAAGCAACAATGTCCCTCCGAAAAACTCGCTCTCATCATTTGGGATCACGGTTATGGTGACGCGGGAGTCGCAAAGGACGAAACAAATGGAAAAGATCGACTTCAACTACAAGAAATTCGGAAAGTACTGGAAGATTACAAGAACTCCACTGGCAAGGCTATCGACATGCTCGGTTTTGATGCTTGTTATATGGGAAGTGCGGAGGTCATTACTGAATTCAATGGTTTAACAACAGTGCTCGTAGGCTCAGAAGATATCGAACCTGTCGATGGATGGGATTATAAAGCAATTTTTCGTGAATTCGGAAAGGCTGATTGTAATAAAACCGCGTGGGACCTTGGAACAATCATCGTAGGAACATATGGCAAGTTCTATGATGCAATAAAGAAAAACAAGACAACACTAATAGCAATTGACATGTCTTATGTTCCAAAATTTCAGCGTACAATGAGAACATTCACGAAACGTCTAGTTGAGGCTCTAAAGAATGATGCGATTAAATGGGAAATTGCAAGGGCCATCGAATGGGCTAGAAATCACTCTTATGAGATGAAATCAAAAAGTCGAATTGATCTCTATCATTTTCTCCAACTCTTACAGCGAGCACTCAATGATGTATCACTAAGAAAATACATTCAAGAAGTTCTCGATGTGATTTTATACATGCGATTTGCAAGGCATGGGGGAAGATCTGCCTTCAATGCCACTGGTATCTCGATTTATTTCATGAAAAATTCATCCATCACTTACACCTATGATGGCGCCCCCAAGTTAAAATTCAATGACACGACATGCTGGCAAGAACTCATCGAACTGTTCACGAAGATTTTCCGGAATTCAACCTATAGGGAATGGGTGAGGAACCATCCCGTATCACCAGCTAGCTTAGTAGAGGTCATTGGGTCAATTTATCCTTCATCTAAACAAAAAACTCCGCCTACTAGTCCTTTCATTAAACCTGAAGATCTACTACTAATTGAGCAAGGAATTCCATTCGACGTGAGCCTTTCCATTCCACAAGGACTTGACTTCCCTCAAGGTGGATGGATACACATCTATGAGTACTCTGCTGGAAAGAGGGTCAATTGGGATCCAATAGAAAGTATTTGGATTGATAACCTTGCCGCAGGAACGACATATGATTTTACAATCACGTGGAGGCCCTTGTCGTTCGGTTGGGTATCATTGGATATGGAATTTCAGCCTTACAATCCCAACGCTCCAACACCACAATTGCCTGGAGGATGGTATGATCCATTCTCATTTGATTTCATCCTAGATGCATCTGGTTCCTACTACATTCCACCTCTGAACGACACGCTATTGTATCCTCTCTGGTCATTTAACAGCACCGAAATTTTCCCTGGTGATGATGTTGCTCTTACTTTGGAATTGATCAACTCCGGTACCGTGCCTTTCTCAGGGGGTAATTTAGATATCCTAGCAACTAACATGGAAAGTGGAGATCAAGTTCTCATTCATCAAGAAACGCTTCCAGTAATTCAACCAGGAGATAGTTACATCATTAACTCCATTTTCACCATGGATACACCAGGAATGTGGGAATTTTCTCTCGATTTGGATAACGAGCCATTACCACTACCAGATGATGCACCAAAAGAATGGTCACCGGGAGGCTTTCTCGATGTCATCGATCCAATGGATATCGGTGATCATTTAGTTGTGCAACCACTCCTAGATGATGGAACTGGTTTATTCAACCCAATTGATCTACCTTATCATGGAACGAATTGGACTGGGATGCCCCTGTACCTGGAATTCTTGCTGCCAGCTGGGGTATCACCACCACCAATAAGCTTTGATTTCAGCATTGGAAATTCTTGGTACAGTATTTACACAGCTCAATCAACGATAAGTCCACAGGACTGGGTAATAACGCCAGATGGTGACCTCAGCGTTCTGATAGGACCGCTTCCTGAAATATCTCCAACATCCCTATATTCTGGTGTTGAATATGACATGTACCTTTTCACGAACGTGACCGGTGACAAAAACGTACTTGATCCCGCATTATGGACGATCATGCAGCAACCAGATCCAACGTTGCCAGACATCATCCTCCGTTCCTTTGATATTCTCGATGTTGATGATGGAAACTTCTTGTTCACAGTGGAACTTGAAAATGCAGGTGCAAGCCCAGTAAATGGGACTAATGCTGAGATGTGTCTAAGTTCCATCTTACCTAATGGAACCAGCACTGGATGTTTTGAGTTCTTTAGTGGATTGCCGAGTATCAATCCTGGAGAGACTGTCACTTGGAGCAGCTGGGCAAACTACTCGGAATTTTCACCATTTAATGGCTTCCATGAAATTATTGCTTGGTCTTCATATTATCCCACCGCTACTTATGATCGCAGCGTGCTCTCAGATCTTCTATATCTCCACGATGATCCCTTTGCACCTATTGTATCGAGTGTTGATTCTCTCATTGACGAACCTATCATTGAAATACCAGACCCACTTTCATCACCACCCGTTTCCGTGCCCTTTACAGTCTCTGATACAACACCGATTGATGTAATACCAATGTCCCCCACGCTTCCAGATGATGCTTTCGATGTTTTTGCCATCGCACCATTTAGCAACACACGAACCACCTTCCATCAACAGAATGCTGGTGGAACTCTCACCTCTTCCAATATAACGATCAACATTACTGTAACTTTTGACCCGTCTTTCATGACTTTTGGGACCCATCAAGTTTACCTGTTCGTGGTCGATGAAGCTTACAATGTCGCTTTCACTTCCTTCGTGATTATCATTCCACAGCCAGCGAACACCACTCCCACGAGCGTGATAACAACAACTCCCACTACCTATACTTCAACCACTACTACAGAGGCTAACACTGGCGCTTCTAATGCCACGGAAGCCACATCAGAGGAATCCAAGACAAGCGAAAACACCACATTACCGACGAGTGTAACCTCGTCAGCATCATTTCTCGCATTAATACTTTCGTTGACACTCTTTACATCAATAAAAATCTATAGATATCGAAAAGGAAGAAAAAGATAACAATTTTTCGGTCTTCATCATTTCACTTTTTTATCTTTTGTTTTGTCGACGATGTCATCATGTCAGTGATGGACGGCTCAAACTTTGCAGTCACGACATCTTTAATGCTGCAGTTTCAGAAACAGACTCAAGGATGAAAAATGAGAAATAGTTGGATCATCTGAAGTCAATCTTTCTTTTTTACCATTTTTTACCTGCATTAATAGCAAGTAAATACGAGAAACATGACCAAATTAATGAT
>JAJRXH010000044.1 GCA_024276395.1 archaeon | reverse complement strand
GTTGCGAGGATAAAAAACGAGTCCTCGTAGGATTACCCCTGGTCACGGGTGTTTTCTCTTCAGTCTTTCCGACTAAGCCATCATATCGGCGATGCGTGGCTTCCAATCCTTGTCATCGCATCATTCGTTGGATGATCACCGTTCTTGCGTTACTAGAATAAAAAACGAGCCCTAGTGGGATTAGATCTGGTCACGGGAGGTTTTACATTTTCCATCTTTTTAATCGGATTTTTCATCCACGTGTCGAAGTAATCATAACTTCGTGATTCTCTGTAGCCGAGCTAGGCTGCCTAAGTATCCAGTAGATTGCAAAAGCCAAGAAAATAAACCCGTACAATGACTGTACGACAGGGATTCCTTCCAAGAGAACTTCTCTCACGAACTGATCTCCAGGATAAAAAGTCATCATCACGGTGTATGCAAAAACAGATGATGTAGGAATTAAAAAAAGGATGAGACTATCCTTTAATTGTACCTTACCGTTTAGTCGTAGCAGAACGGTATTATCGGTAGAATTTTTTCTCTTATAGATGTAAAGGATGATCAAGATTACTGCAAAGAGCACGACCAGGTGTACGATAAAGATACCCGAAGAAAATGCTCGCACGATAAATAACACGGCCAAGACAGCTCCCACGAATAAATTATCAATTCTTGAGGGATTGAATCGTCCATTCCAAGTTTTACCCAACAAATAATGACTGACAACGTAAATGATGCCCAGATAGGCAAGCAGAACGGCATAGTCAAGTAATGACCATTGCCCAAGAATAAAAGTTCCATCAATCTTGAGTTCTTGATCTTTGATACTTTCTGGTAGCCAAAATGTGGTAGCCCATAGTCCTAGCACGAGCCCCAATGCGATTGAAGTGATCATGAGGAGTCTTAGCCGTCGTTCCACGAGCCACTTGTGATGAAAGTACCAACCGATTATCACGCTCAACGTTGAATGCCATCCGATAAAATAAAACAACATCATCTCCGTGAGGTCAGTAGTAATGATTCCAGTGAAAATTCCTTCAACGTACAAGGGATAGAGCACGCTAGCGAGAAACATCCCCCAAAAGTGATTAACCCGAAAATAACTAAGTGACCACAAGAACAAGTAAGTTCCGAACATGTAGACGATGATGAGTTCGCCGTACACGTAACCTTGGACATACCAGTACATTTTTTCCGAAAAAAGTACCATTATCGTCGTAGAAAGAATGATGAATGTCCAACGCTTGATCACGGTTTGCATTTTAGTCCATCCATTCCTACTCGTGGTTGTCGGCATGGTTCCTTTCACCAATTTGATAGTAGCAACACCCATGACGCAAAGCAGTCCGTTATTCACTCACGACAATTCTTTACTCATATCTTTAAGGTCTAATGGTTTTTTAGTCTGAAATGAAGCATGACCTCTGTATCAGGCATTTCCAATAGCAATGATTCCATAACATCCGGAAGGCAGCTACTGTTAATTCTTCAATAATGTAACTGACAAGTTCTTTTTTACTTGGAGTTTTCTGGATTATTTTCTTGAGTTTTGCTTTGGATTATTTTCCTTCGATTAGTCCCATTCTGCCAACTGAAGTCCAATTTTTTCTTCTTCACCGACACAAAAACTTGATGCTAAATCATTGACAAGAAATGGTGTATGATGGGTGGGAAGACAGAAATGAATAAATTTATAGACTTCTGGCAAGCAGCGAGAGTTATTCACTTGTCCTTGGAGTATTTAAAGGATCGAATAGGTTTTTAAAAACATCTTTTAAAAGAAAGGGATGACTGAATAACTCTCAGGCAGCTAAACATGCTAGAAGCCAATCTTATCACCAATGTAGTTGAGAACGTTCGTCTAACATCTTTTTCACATTCCCTCACCGTTCGTGAAATTGCACTGTCACAATCGCAATAGGGCAAGCTCCTCATATAATCGTTCCGAGACATCAAGGACGACTTGCAAGTCATCCTGGAGGCGACTGATAATGGCAGTTTCTTCCTCCACGGAAGCGGCAGCTTCTTCGAATTGTGATGAAAAATCAGTAATACCTTGTGAGACGCCTTCTAACCGTTGAATGTTTTTGTTAGCATGGTCATAAATGTATTTTTGAAAGGTATTGAGTGAACTTTGAAGTCCTTTATTAAGGCCCGCCACTTGTCTCGTGATGTCGTGGACCATCTCAGCAATGACGGTAAAAGATCGAGGATTATCTTTCGACCGTGCATCGCCCGCGCGACTGGCTTCAATATGCGCATTGAGAGAGAGAATTCGCAGCGTGAGCATGAGATCATGAAGTTCACGCGAAAACATGATCACATCCTGACGATACTTGTGAAGATGCTGTTGTAAAGTTGCAAAAGAAGTCGTGACCTCGTTGACGGAATCGGCGATAGCCACTGTCGATTCACTTAGGGCGGAAACGGCACTACTTATCTCGTGCGTGATGTGTTGCAAGCTTTCAAAGGACCCGGAATATTGTTCAACGAGCGCAGAAAGATCTCGTGCAATGATGATGGCGGCTTCGGATGATGCTCGAATTCGATGGGTGAGCTTGTTGTTTAAAAATACAAGTTCTCCTATCTCATCTAGAGAATCTGTTGTCACGAGATCTTTCGACACTGTCTTACTTAGTACCAAGGCTCTAGTTTGAGTGAGGATGTTGGTTATCGTGGGATGCGTGTTTCCATGGTAAAAATACAGTGCTATCCAAAAAAACAGAATGAATGAGGTAATGAGACCCACTTGTTCTAACCTAATCGAGCGAACAAGTGACATCACGACAAGGATTACCAAGCTGGCACTCCCTAACGTGAAGGGAATGAAAAAGCGCTCTTGAATGGACATTGCGGTGAGTGATCCTTTTTCGGCTATTGTTTCATCGTTTTGATACAATTCAAGTACTGTAGCTCCAAACCAGCGATCTAGAAGTTTGTTTAGAATGAAAAACGACGGTGTAAAGGAAAAGGTTGCGTACGCCACACCACCGATGGTAATGCGAATGACATCATATATCTTATAATTCACTTGTCCTAATAATAGGGTGGATAACATCAAGATGGCGGTGAGGAACATCATCCAAGGATAATACACCAGCAGAAAGGTTCTTTTATAGCGCACGAGCCTTTGTGCTGCATACTGCCAATGTGGATGCTTATCACGAATGAACTTGAGTGCTGACTGCATTTTTCGAAGGAGATACTCATATACCAAGAATTCTACCATGTTAATGAGAACATCAAGCAGTAAAAACAAGCCCAAACTGCTTTCCATCACCTGTAACGTCACGAGGCCCAGGTAAGGCATCGTCACCGATCCTGTAATAGCGCTGAGCATGAACGTGAGAAACAACACGATTCTGATATCCCATGGAGGCTGGATTCTCTTGCCAAATTTTGCAAGCATATTCAACATACATATTATCCTCCCACAATTTTGTGACAAATTCGTGGATCCGAGTGATCAACTATTGTCTTTACTTTTTATCAATATCTAAAATTTTTATCAATTTCAAAATTAGACTTTTCCGAAAACTTGTCATGGGAAGGACGTGATTTTCCCATCATTGACGCGAGAACTACCATTCTTCGGGGATGCTGGAATACTTTCTAAAAAATTGGGAGGTTCCATCGGGAGACGTGCAAGCGACCGTTCTCTCCTCCAATGGATCACAGCGCGTTGTCACCAAAAAAGATGTTTTTAATCGGAATGCTTCAAGCAATGAGGGTTTTGAAAAGGTCTAATCGCATTTCTTTCTGGATTTCATCATCTCGCTCTTTTTTTCCTTCTGAGTTTTCCAAAATTCGTCATCTTTATTCTTTTTTCATTAACGATTGCTGGAAAATGACATCATTTCGTAACTTTGCTTGTAAATACTCACTTAATTCGCGGCTAAATAATCTTTCAGCCTCTAATAACCGAATCGCATCTAGACAAGCTCTTTCCGTTAGATGTCGACAATCGGGACACATTAATTCTGCAAGATGGATATGCTGTTTTTTCCGTAACCATTTAAACAAGTAATAAACAACCATAATGGCAATAAAAATGGCCATTTTTATCAAGAAATTTCCTTGAATCACTAATTCGCTGATGGCAATTCCCAAACTTATCCCTAATGTTGCTCGAACGACATCTTTGACCAATCTCCTTGTAAAACGATGAAAAACAGCTACCCACGTGGGAATGGTAATCATCAAAACAAGAGCCGTGATCTCAAGTAGTTTCCATCCACTGAACGGCCTGAAAAGAAGAATTATCACGATAATAAAGATGGTTGTCACGTAAACAATCGTGCAACCCCGACATACACGAAAATTACCAATTTTGATAACTTCTGAAGAAAAATTATCACAAGGAGGATGATGAGAAAACCAAAAAGGAGAAAAGACTAATATTCTCTTAATCAAAAACCTTATTCGTTCCCTCTTTGATAAAAAAGTAGATAAGGCTGTTTTTTTATCATTAACGGTCACTCTTTCTCACGAATCCGAATGGTTCAACGTTGTCATTCTTGATCGGGAATCACGACAACTGCCGTGCCATAAGCTACGACCTCGGTATAGGCTTGCTGCGTGCCGCCGCTCGATGAATCAAACTTTACACCTACAACTGCGTTAGCTCCTCTCGCTGCCGCCTCCGCAGCCATCCGTGCATAGGCATCATTTCTCGCTTCGTACACCATTTGAGTGTAAGCGGTCACCTCACCACCAGCACATGATTCACATGATGCAAGACATTGCCCACCGACACCTCTAGTTCTCACTGTAATACCAAAGACTACACCCCTATATTCAACAATCCTATAACCAGGAATTTCGTTAGTCGTCGATATGAACACGTATCCACTCTGGGTTTGCACTCCGCCAGCTTGATCATAATGATACGCCATTTTTTGATCTCACCTAGGATTAATAAACTTGAAGCAGCTTGGAAAAGACAAGCGACATCCTCATTATTGCCATTGGTTCAGAAATTAAAAGTATTTGCATCTCAGCACCAAAAGACGGCCCATAACACGATTTTTGGCATTTCAAGCATCAGATGAGCATTGGATCATCAAGAGGAAAGAATTTTTCCCATAAACAATAGAAGGAAGGCTAAAGCCATATAGGCAGATGCGCCCTTGAAAATTCTGAACGTTGTCTTCTCTGATGGATGAAGTAAGTTCCCGAATGAGAGATACAAGATGATCCCACTTACGATGGCAATGGGCAACAAAGCTGCCCAATGAACGTGCAAAAGCCATGCTGCTAAGAAGATTGTGAGAGAACTAATCACCGCAGAAAACGCGATGACTCTATAAGTTTGCTGACGACCGCTCACGATTGGCCACATAGGAATGTTTGCCGCTTTATATCCTTGATAAGCATGGGGTAACAACGCTATCGAGAGGATGTGCAAAGGAATCCAAGCAAGAACAAATAATAACAGTAGGATTGCAATCAAGTCGACGGAATTAATTACAGCTGTCCGCCCTGCCATGGCAGGTAAACCACCAGCAATTCCACCAAAAATGATGGAGTACTTGGTCCTTCTCTTAAGCCACAATGAATAGATAAAGATGTCAAAGAAAAATCCCAGGAAGATCACGACCATCGTAATTACATTCACGAAAATCCCGGCCAAGATAACTCCCACTATCGTGAGCATCATTCCATGAACCAATACTGTCCGAGGAAGAACGCGACCGCTCGGAAGTGGACGATTCCTAGTCCGCTCCATCAAGGAGTCAATATCACGATCAACGTACATGTTTAACATAGTTGTTCCAGAGACGGCCAGGAACATTGAAATTAATAACCACAATAAGACAGCATGATTCACGTCATCAGGCCAAGCGCTCACGAGATAAGCAAACAAGGTTGTATAAACAAGAAGAAAAGTCTGCTTACCTTTAATTAATTCAACATAAGCTGATAAAGGAACGAACCTTGAAACGAAAGATGTGTTTACCTTTGCATCCATTGATATCGAAGTACCTGTACTTTCATCTTTATGAATGATTAATGGACTTTCTTCCATTGTTAATGCACTTCCATCACGTTTTCACGATGAGGTCTTGTATTTTCAGACCCATTAATCGAATATTAACGAGAAACTTCAAGTCTCGATTGTTTTTCATTTTCATTTTTGAGAAAAAATATAAAGACGAAAAATGGGGATGACCTGAACGTTCTCATTCTTACTAATTTTTCCGTCGTTTTTAGATTTTTCTAATGAGCAGTCATCCAGCAGATGACAAAAGGATGCCAAGGATTATCAATTCCGTCCTTCTTTCTTGACCAAGGCTACATAAAGAAGAGCTACTGCATATAATGTCACTGCAACCATCATGAGGCTCACACCGATATCGATGAGAATGAAAAAGACATCCTTTGATGTCGTGGGTGTTCTAATCATGTAAGGAACGGCAAATCCAAATCCGATCACGCTTCCGGTCAGAAGTGCCCAGCCACTAATACTCTTTATTGCTTGTGGAATGTTAATATCATCCATCAAAATGAACAACACGAT
>JAJRXH010000645.1 GCA_024276395.1 archaeon | reverse complement strand
ACGACAACATTGTCTGCCAACACACCATTGGAATCAATAGGACTGATAGCAGCTCTATCCATCATTGCCATCAATGGTTGGAGAAAGAGCAAGAAAATCGCTAATTCCACGGAAAAAAAGAAATAACATGAAAATAATTAAAAAAATAACGAATGAAATGCGTCTGATAAAAAACTCTCGTGCTGGTAAAAGCTGTTGCATTCTTGCTCATCGCGATATGTAGATTTTTCGTCACGACAATAACAATGATCATTTAATCATCTTCTGAAGCAAAGAAGCTTGATTAACTAATTGAACCGAGTGAAAATTGACAAAATTCTCAGAGCATTAATTGCCGAAAGTCAACTACCGTAACCGTGCCCAAGTCTTCACATTTAAATGATAATAAGGCACGTTTTCATTTAGTAGAAGAAGAGTATTATCTTGCAGCGAAAGGATGCCTTGTGGTGCGAACCAAAATGTTATACTGTACTAAATGTGGAAAATCTGCACGAGAAGGTTCTTTTTTTTGTGAAGAATGCGGCACAAGAATCCCCATTGAACGTGATAATCCGCCACCTCCCTCAACAACTGTCAATACAGCGATACAAAATGCCAAAAAGTCTTGGGACCAGAAATCTACCAACAAGTTCAGTGCACAAAAGTCCGTCACGCAAAGTTCTGGAGAAAAAGTACCAAGTATTACGGCATTGCCAGATTTAAAAATCGGAAAATCAAAGACATTTATCACATCAACTACATCATCTGGCCTTCAGAGAAAAAATCGACGACGAGTGCCTACTTATGCCCTCATATTCGTCATCATATCCTCTGTTTTAGCCGCAATTGCTGGATTTATGATACTAAACATCACAACATATTCGTTGATAGATACCATTACCATGCGAAAGTATCCCGCCTCAAATGTAACGGGACTACAGATTAATGTCTCTGGAAAAAACGTGAAAATCTCCGTCAGCACTACTCCAATGTCAAACTTTTCCTATGAAATAGTGGAAAAAGTATATGGTGCGTCGTTATTCCGGAAAGATTCCAATTACGAAATTCTTCAAGTAAAACCACTAGGAGAGGCTAGTGGAGATGCTAAACACTGGGATGGCTTGGAATTCACGGATGATTCGAGCAATTTCTATCGTTATGAATTAGAAATCAAACTTCATCCATCACTGAAAGCTGCTCTATTCATTGAAACCGATGTGGGCTCGGTGGAACTCCATCTTAGAGATAATGCCCTCGAAAAATATTTCTTCATAAACACTAATGTCGGATCGATTCAAGCAATATTGACTAATGTTTCCCTCTCACTGGACCTCCTCATGATCACCTCTGATGTGGGAAGCATTGATTTCAACTTGAAGCAAGTGAACATCCTTAACAGTACTAGAAAAATCGTCCTAGAGACCAACGTGGGGAGTATTGATCTTGAGACCAGTGAGTTGATGATCCAAAACTCTCTATCTTGGTCACTCACGAGTGATATCGGGTCAGTCTACGCCTACCTAAAGCACCAAGAAAATCTCCCAGAGTCGCCTTGGTCAGTCTTTAATAATATGAGTTTTAGAACTAATAGCGGTTCCATTGACGTCTCGTTACAATTGTCTGAGGTGATCGGTCTTCGAATTGAGGCACATGCTAATGCTGGGTCCGCGACGATTCCTCAAAGTACCACTAATGAGACGGAAACCAATGTTTATCAGAATTCCAATTATTCAACAGCATCTCTCAAGTACAATCTCATCCTATCCAGTTCACTTGGATCGATTACCGTGGAATATTAGATCGATGATGTTCAACGTTTCAATCAAGTGGTCCGAATATGGTAAAGTAGATCCTTGATTTCCTTTTTTCATTCTAATAAGGAAAAAGTGATGAAAAACATCGAGAATCTACGTAATATTATGAATCAATCGAGAAATTCAACAATTACCTCGGTGCCCTCCTCAAAATCCAGCGAAAATTTTCCACAGCGCGGACATTGAATCACGGGATGATGTGGATCTGTTGATCTGATTTGCTGTTCAAGTTCTTCACTTGATATTTTTGCATCACAATGACAGCATCTTGCAGATCCCTTACCTTCCACGATATCCACGGTAATCTTTTCATCAATTTCTCGTTCCATCATCAAATTTTGTATCCAGTATCCAAACCTAGTAGGTTCCATGAAGGTAAAAGCACCAAGAACGATTCTTACTTTCTCCAAATCTGGACGGTATTCTAGTTCCTTTTTTATCTTGTTAACAACTTCTTCAGCCTTTGATATTTCATGCACCGAATTCTAACCCCCATTCGTTTCTTTAATGGCCGCAACCACCTGGCCAATGGCGATTCCCCCATCTCCAGGTGGAATATCTTGATGCTGCAACCACGTGAGTTTTCTACCTTGAGAAATGCAGTACTTTAACATCAAATGCAAGGGTTCATTATAAGCCACCCCACCACTGAATCCAATGGCCTTTACTTGTAACTCTTCAGCCACTTTCAACATTTCATTGGCAAGAGAATTTCCCAAAAGGTACAAGATGGTCAAGGCAAGTTTCGGACTAAAAGAGATGCCTCCACTTTGACTTTGGTTACATGATAACACGAGATGTTCAAATAAAGCAGTGACATCTAGTTGATCTTTTTCAAATTCTAGTAAGGGCGGAAGTCCAAATTCTCGAGCCTTGGAATCAAAGTCACTAGGAGGATAAAAATCATTCATGGCAAATGCTTCTAACTTCATTGCAGGTTCTCCTTCATACGTCATCTTGATAGTTTTAGTGAACAATACTGAGAGCGCATCCAATAACCTCCCCATGGATGAGGTTAAAGGAGAATTTATTTGTCGTTCGATCTGCTGCAAGACTATCCTTAATTCGTCTTGACCGCGTGGAAGTGGATTGGAATGATGTTGCTGCATGAACTGCCAGATTTCTTCGACATTGCCTGAAAAAACTGGATTTAGATACGAAAGAAGCATCCGTGCTGGGTGGCGTGTT
>JAJRXH010000644.1 GCA_024276395.1 archaeon | reverse complement strand
TGATCACCTTTTGATGGATTAAAACGATTCTGAGTCATTCACATGTCTTATCAGACAAGATGAAAGAGCAAGACGAATAATGAATCTTCGTTTTTGTTATCTGGCTGGAAAGTCATTCACTCGTTCTTGGAGTTTTTAAAGAAACGTGCTTCTTTTTAAAATATTTTCTAAATCACGGGATGACTGAAGAACTCTCGCCATTGGTGTTCCAATTATCATTGCCTGCCGTCATATATCTGAATCAATGGGAGTTATTCACTTCTCCTTGGAGTATTTAAAGGAAGAATAGGTTTTTAAAACATCTTTTAAATGAAGGGGAGAACTGAATAACTCTTAATCAATACACAATCTTTCCATTCACCATCGGCCTGTACATCATGCAGGTTTTACTTCAATGACCAAAGAAGCTTCAACTAAACGGCGACATCATCTTGATGAGAACGATGATTCATACCAGTTAGGTGAAAAAGACAATTAATGGAGTTTCTAAGTCGTGATCGTGCTATCTTTTGTACCAAGGAACCATGAAAGAAGTTCTAAATTCTCATGAGAATAATTGAAGAACTGTAGAGAATAATAGGATCATGCCAACCACTACAAGCATGAAAGCTATGAACACGGGAAGCTTTTCACTGGAGAGCCGATGTTTTATCCGGAGGGATAACGCACTACCCATCACTAACCCTAACGTGAGAGGTATCGTCATCATCGGTTTCACGTGTCCTAGATACCAATGTGCCAAGGTGCCGCCAGACACCGTGATGAGAGCCATAAATAATGCTGTTGACGTTGCTGAATGGGGGGGAAATTCATACACGAGAACCATCAAGGGTGTCTTGAGCCATCCTCCTGCAATTCCTAACATTCCAGCAAAGAAACCAATAGTCAAGCCAAAAAAAATCATCAGAGGAATGCTTACCATCCCATGATCATCATTCAATTTCAACTCAAAGTGTGGTCTCAGTCTTTGATTTAAAGTTTTGATGTGTTGAAAAATACTGGCTTGTAAAGATTTCATCGTCAGCAATTCTTCGGATACATCTGTTGCTGATACAAGTTTGGTCTTATCTGCTTTCCGAGAAATCATCAAGTATGAAAACATAAAGGCTAAAAGACTAAATAAAACTTTCATGTAGAAATCTGGAAGAATTTTAGTAAAATAGGCACCAATCCAAGCACCTACTATGGTTGACGCTTCAAAAATAACTGCAAACTTGATATTTACTTCCTTTCGTTTTAGGCCATCTATACTTGCAAGCAAGACTGGAAGAATTAGCGCAGCCTGGACCGAGCCTATCACTTCAGAGGCTGGAAATCCAAGAAAAAGCAGGACTGGAACAATCAAAACACCACCAGCTAAACCAGCTGAAATACCTAAAGAGGCAGCAATGAATCCTAAGATGAGAAAAAAAAAGAGCATCACGGTATTCATGTGAGAAATCCCAACTCTCATTATTTCCCGCTCTAATAAAAGAATTTCCATGCTTTCGAAAAAGAGTGTAAAGAACACCTTAATGAAAGATGAAAATCAAGTGAAAAATTCTCGATTCAATGTTCAGAATCTTGATGTATCTTCATAATGTCTACTGTCTCATCGTATTGATTTCAATTTCAGAAACGTGACAGTGCCCAGAAGATACATCAAGAAAATTAGACATCATGAAATCAGAAATCATCAAGAGGAGGAATGAGTGATTTTCCTCCTTCGACCCAGGTATATCAACTTCGAAAGCATTGAGAGAAACAAAAGAAGATTTTGATTGTTTTCATCCCTCATATCAATTAAAAAGGAGTAGAACGATGTCAATATCCCAACAATCTCGTTAAAAGAAAAAATTCTTCCACGTCAGTATTGACTTAATTGAAGCTGCCTTCTTAGAAACTGAAAGCTGCGAGTAAAGGTTTTTGACGTGTTATCAATGGAATTCGCAAGAGTTTGCCTCACGTGCTGGATGGACATCTCATCTTTCACGGATATGGGAATGATTTCATTGCATCGGGAAGTTAAAGATCTTACTAACTGAGTCGAAAAGATCTCCTTCACGGTATTTCTTGGGACAATGTCCGCCTTATTCAAAAGAATGATGATGGGACGATGCTCTGAAATCCTTGATGTCACCCCAGCTAGTTCAAACCATCTTTTTAAATCTTGAATTGAAGTCGTGTTGCTCAAATCTGCCATAAAAATCAGAACATCCACGTTAACAAACCATTCAGGCCCCAGGGCTTGATGAAAAATAGGATTACCAGAGAAATCCCAAAATTCTGCAAATATGATTCTATCTTTTTCATCAATGACCCCATTTCTAATGACAATTCCAATGGTTGGATCATATGACTCATGTTGATTCTGGTTTAATATCCGACTAATGAAACTGGTCTTTCCTACTCCAGAGTCACCAAGCACGAAAATCTTCTTTCTTTTCATCGGTTCTAATATCCATTCATTTTTCACAATCATCTTGAATCCTCTTTCGTCTCAATTCAGAATGAACCTCACTTCATTGGGGATAAAGGACTATGTTCATCAGCTTCTGTAATCACGGTGAAATGAGCAATTCATTTGTAAAAGGATTCCACATAAGAACCACGGGATGTGGAAACAATTCGACTATGATTTCCTTGAAGTAAGCTTTCACTTCTTCAGCACGTGTTGGATCTCTAAGTCGTAAAATTACGGCATCAAACTTTCCACACGCCGGATTGACGAGATTACTATCGGTGTCTTCATTACTAGTTACTTTTCCTTCTGCTTCCATTCTTGGCAAGGTATCCAATCCAACCCTCATTTCACTTACTTCATTGCTCATGAGTTCAATTAACTGACCAAAAAGTTTCCAGTTCAAGCACAATCCATACTCCTTACTCTTTCTTGACTCATATTTATCCTGCAACTCTCCAATTAATGCATTTTCATCGTGATTTTCCATGAAGGGGGAATCTCGTTGGAAATACGAAAAGATTGACAAAATCAAGAATCGCTCGTGAGTCAATTCTGCGTATCTTGCCTTGAAAATTTCACGAAATGGCCTCTTTCTCGCAACTTCATCCTTAACGAGTTTATTTGCTCTTTTCATTCAATTACACCTTCAAGACCATGGTAAATGCATTCAGATATACCATCAATCAGATTCCTATCGAAACAAAACTTTAAAAAAGTAGAGAAAAAAAAGAAGACTTTTTTTCTTTAATTCTTTAGCCAGAACCAGAACCACTACCGTTCGTCGGTGATATTGGAGGAGGTGGCGGTTGATGGCCACCGCCAGCAAGTGTTGGCACCACGGTGGGAAGCAGTATCAT
>JAJRXH010000643.1 GCA_024276395.1 archaeon | reverse complement strand
TGCAAAAGAAAGGCTGAACGAAAGTGAACTTGAGGAACTCAGGGGAAAGGTGTGTCACGCGTGCTGCAAAATCATTTCTCACGATGTAGAACTGAAAAAGATTGTCAAGTTGAACTTGGCAATCTCACGAGATCCCAACAGCAAGAAAATTAGTTATCAAATTAGTAAAGTACCAAAGGTACAGAAAAAAGAACTCCAGTTAACGTCATTATTCCGAATGCTGGAAAGAATGAGAAGTGTCCTTGAAGATGATGTATTGAAGAAAAAAATCAGCAATGTTTTAGCAGTTCATCTCCCAGAAACAATAAAAACCATCAAGTTTAGAAGCATAAGAACCACGCAACAGTTGGGCATTTACAGCAAGAAAAGAAAACTCAACATTCCCTCGGAAGAAATTGAAAATCTTGAAAGAGGGGAGATCGCATTAGTTATTGGTGATGGAGATAATTTTGGAACAATCAAGCGTCAAATGTCTAGCATCACGATGTTTAGACAAATTACTAGGTTCTTTGAAGATGTGATTGAAGGCTCATTATCCAGGGCTCTCGTCGATGTTCTGCTGGTCCACCTAGAGCAAGGACTGGCCTCATCGAAGGATGACTTGAAACCTAGTGGAACGCTTGATGTGGACATGCCATTTCAACTCGTTTATTATGGAGGCGATGATTTTGTCTTATTGTTGGATGCTGGCTACTTGTTCGTGTTTCTAAGGAGCTTGAGACGGCATTTGCAAGAATTTCTAGGAAAGCGCACGACAGAGTATCAAAAGCAACCCGGTGAACGCCTTTCCATTAGTCCCATTGGCTTGTCAATCGGAGTAGCCGTTGCGGGAAACCGCGAACCCTTGTATCTCTTGTTCAATGCTGCCAAGAGACTTGAGAAAAAAGCCAAGGAGAAGAGCAAGAAAAGCATCCACCTCATTGAGAAGGAGGAAAAATCCGCTTATGGAGGTGAAATTACCGTCGCTTTCCACAGATTTACTAGCATTCCCACGTTGGAGGAAATCAACGAACGATATGAACCGCGAGAAGTATGGCCCGATTATAGGCTGACACGATTTCCATTACTCGGTGATGAACTGATAGCCTACATCGACCTAGCCAAGAAATTATTCATGAGAGGTTTAAGTGCTAACCAAATTCGATATTTCATCGATCCACAAACCAAGTTGCTCCACATGGATCTCTTGGAAATTCAAGTAGAATATCGCAAAGCAAGACTACTTGAATTGAACGAATACAAGAAAGATCCAGAAAAACAGGAAGCTCTTCATCAGTTATCAGATCTCCTCATCAAGAGCAAGCCCGCATCATTGCCTGATGGCACAACCGTTCATGAACTCCCACACCTAGATTTAGCAGACATCATTGAAATGGTGATGGGCTCACGAAGCGTGGTGTACGACGAAAAACGCCACCAATTAGATCTCAAGCGTTTTGAGACACCATTAATCGAAAGTGATTGATGATGATAAGTTGTAGAGAATGAACTTGATGCCGTGGTGGAATTACATGGTTGCTGAACCAATGGATGTTAAAATTAAAATTACACGTTTTAGAATTGGCGCGGGAATAGCGTCTGCCTTTGTTGACCTACCCGTGGCGGTAAATCGCAAGAAAGCACTGGAAGAACCACTGTTTCATTTTTTCACCTCGTCTTTTCGAGGATTATTGCGTGATTCTGTCTTGAAATCGTTATCCAGTTCAAGACACTACACTTCCATCGAAGACTTGGAAGCAGATCCAATCATCACGTCACTATTTGGTACATGGGTATCCATTGGCGATGAAGAAAAAGAAGAAGGCAAGATCACCATCACC
>JAJRXH010000642.1 GCA_024276395.1 archaeon | reverse complement strand
CTTCTGTGTTGTCGATCACGTCATCACGTCGGTGATGCGTGGCTTTCAAGCATCAACATTGCGTCATCCGTGAGGCCATGGTTTCTCCACGAAAGTCGAGGATAAAACACGAGGTCCCGTGGGATTACCCTGGTCACGGGTGTTTTCTCTCTTTTCTCTTCTGTTTTGTCAGCCACGTCATCTTGTCGGAAATGCGTGGCTTCCAATCCTTGTCATCGAGTCATTCGTGAGATAATCGCCGTTCTTTCGTCACGAGGATAGAACACGAATCCTCGTGGGATTACCCCTGGTCACTGGTGGTTTTTTCATTTTCATCCACTCTAAACTTATCTGAAAAATCTGATGTTAAACTTAGTATCACGTCCTGAAAACTTGCACTAATTTCCGTTTTACATAAGATCACATACCGTGACGAATTAATCTGGTAGATATCAATTGTCTGCCAATTTAGATCGTTGTTGGTAATTACCTCTAATAGATCTGTCATACTTCTACCATGTAAGCCAAGAAGATTCTGTGAATCCAAATTATGAAAGAATGATCTAATGTCTTTACCTATGGATCGGTCGTCTCTCCAAGTACTTTCATTTCTTTTTAGCGCGTACAAAAAATTTAGTATCCACTGAGAAAGACGGACCATTTCAACCACGTGAGAAACTCTAACTCGAAGCTGAGCATCTATTCGAATTCTTTTTTGCACCACAATCTCCTGATAAAGGGTCACTCGTTTTACGAGGTCATCGCGAATTTTCTTCCCAACTACTTGCAGCTGCTGCACCAAATGCTGGATTCCTCCTCTCACCTTTCGAGCACTGATATCATTAAGAAGAGCCTCACGGTGTTCTTCGGGAAGTGTATTCAAATACTCGGATAATTTCATTGTTTTCAATTTTTCAGAACAATGAGAACAGATGAACTGCCAATCATTGAATTTTTGACCATGAGGCTTTCCACTCAGTGAAAAGATTTCGCCATTTTTTGGATTTGACTCTATTCTCTTGCATATCAAACATGTGTTATCCTCCCTAAAGGCAATGGACTCTATAGTTATTGGTATTGCAATCAGGAGAGGTTTCCTTGATTTAATGTTGAAATACTCAGGATATCTATTGACTGCTTGAACAATGGCATTTGGTGTTACCTCTAACTCTCTTGCTATCTCTCTTGTCGTCATTGGGGTGTTACAATTTTTTAATAATACACGCCAAATTCTTTCTACAGTTTTAGGTATTTTAATATCAATATCTGGATCAACATTCTTATGTTCCGCATTTTTTTTCTTGCCATGAGAAATGGACAACATCATCTACACCTTCTTTGAAGATGAAATTTTCATAAGATCAGAATTGGAGCAACGTTACACGACGTCATCACAAGATTTGACGAAATCAAGCCAGTCTCTAATTCTAAGTCCGAAGGAAATGATGAGATAACATGATCAGTGCGCACGTAACGGTGATGATTGGCGGAGAAAAGATGTTCAAGTGGAATTGCCTAGAAGAACTGACAAAAAACTAGCTTGACGTGGATGACAAAGCGGTAAGTCCTAGATCATGATCGACTTTTATGTCATTACATACAAACATTTTTCATCTCTAAGATAACATCAGTGAAAGTCGTCTTATATATATTTCTCATTCGGCCCTCTCGCATTATGGCGCATCATCATCTCGTCTCTGTTATGATTACATAATGACAATTACATTCCAAGAGTCAACTCTAGCATTCACAGACTGCTCTAGTCTTCATTCAGTGATGAATAAGAGATGTATGTTTATGATGAAATATTTTTTATACAATGACAAACGCATTGATGTTGGAAGTTGAATTATCAACTTCTGAATGAAGAATTTATCGGAGGTAATTCCAATGAGAATTTTAATAGATGAAAATGCAATGAGACTAAAGTCAGATGCTAAGTGGATGAAACTTGCCAGAAAACTATCAGAAATGGGCCATAATCTTATGGATTTACCGCGAAACTACCATGGCGCATCAGACTCCTCAATAGTGAAACTAGTTAAGGAAAATTATGATGGCATCATCACGGAAGATCGCGACTTCGTCGAAGCTCATCGGAATAATGCCTACCACGAAATCATCAATGCTGGTAAAATCATCCTGCTGGTACAAAGAGTGCCCTCAACCAGCTCAAACTATGAATTTAGAGTCTTCAAATATGATAAATATGGAAAAAAAGAGTTATTCAGGATCCATAGTTAATAGCATAACCATCTTTTTTATCATTTATTTCTAAACTAAAAAACAAACGGTGGATCTAATGAGAACACGAAGCAAACTCCGAAAAACACACGAAACCGAATATTTCATTCCATTAGTTGGTCCAATTGATCCAAAAACAATGCTTAACCAGTGGATCTCCTTTGTAGTGACAATTCAAATGGAGAATGATGATGAAAACTTAGGAAAGGTTAGATATGAGCTAGTCAAGAGACTTAAAGGCTCAGGTCGTGATACCCTCGTTCTTAACCGATTTGGGACGAAAATAATCGTGTTGACAAAACAACCGGATTTCCTGAAACTCCTAGAAGAAGGAGTCGAGGTTACGATCAACGATAAGAGAATTCGCATCCCCTTGTCCATCGAAAAAAGAAGTTTGACGGAAATTGAACTCTTTCACGTGATGAGTAGTATTATTGAGAACACATTAAGCAAGCAATTTGACAAAAAGGGAAGAAAATTATTGTTGAATGATTCCTCATCAGAAGAGGTGATTTACCTTAAAGATGACCTGAAATTGATCGTCAGAAGGGGTATTAGACTTGAATGGTTCATTAGAAAAGATAATGAAATGATCTTAGGACTCAAGGAAGTGTATGACCTTTCTATCACCCCAAGTTTAGATGTCTTGTTAAAGATTGCCCACTTCAAGAATTATGATCTCAACTCATTCAAGGGGCTTGAGGTGAACACGATTGATAAATACGTGAATGGAGGGTTTGGACCAAGATATGCTGGAAAAATAGAAAAAATCATCACCAAGAACGATCCAGAATATGAACATCACCTTGAAGAAGTTTTAGAATATTATAGGAAAAAATTTGTTACAAATCCAGAAAAGCATGATCAATTATTGGAATTGGCACGAATTAAAGAGAACAAAGATACGTTCAATGCACCAATCATTGTGGTCAAGAAATATTATCAAGGAAAAATACAAGAAAATACTTACCTCTCAACCATATTAACCTTAACACCTAGCACGACAACGCTTTCAACGATTTTAGATGTTTTTTTTGATGATTCCGACGGTGATAGCCGCAAGAAAATTGAAACAAGAATTCAAGAAACTATTTTTCCTTCCACGAAGGAGTACTATGAGAGAATGATGCAATGGCTATCCATTCTTAATGAACTTCTCTCAGAAAATCCATCTTTAGGATTAAAATTAAGTTTCCTGACTGTGGATGGCCTCAAAAAGGGTAGAAGTGGAGATTATGGGAAATCGATAGTCTTCCTAGAGAGCATCGAATTACCAAACCTGTGCTTTGGTAACGATAAGACACATCGTATCCCTCAGAAAGGAATGAAAAAATTCGGTCCTTGGGGGAGATTACCAGATCGTCGCACAAACATCTACATCATTGGTAGCGACAAGCTCTGTAGGGAATCGAAAAGATTTAAAGAAAGATTAGAGAGTGAATTAAAGGAACTTAACTTCTTTGACAAGGTGTTCTTTAAGGAGCATTACTATGACTCTGAAATCGATAAAAATTTGAACAAAAGACGTTACCTCAAAGAAGCTGGCAAGTTGGTTGAACGAGCACGAAAGGCAGAATATCCAAATAAAGTGATCGTGCAGGTCCTTCCACGTTCTGACAGTAGTGATGACAGTTTTTACTCACTGATACGGCAACGAGCATTAGCTTCGCGAGGACAAGTCGCAGATTCACCCATTCCCGTACAATCAATTGAACAAGGGAAGCTAAAAAAGAATTTCATCTATTTCAACCTTGCCATTGCCATTTACTCAAAGCTTGGTGGTGTGCCTTGGAAACTGAAAGAACCTTGTTCAAAATTGTTTCCCAACGCAATTTACATCGGATATGATATTTCACGTCGCCCCGGGAAAAACGATATGTTCGCCACCATTGTTGTGCAGGACAATCACGGAGAAATAATTCATCACACAAACATCCCCATCCAAACACCTCAAGGAAAAGATATCATTCCTAGGGATGAATTCGTGAAATTAATTCGACATCTTGTTCAAGACATTCAAGCAGATAAAAAAGAAGTTGAAGTGATCGTTATCCATCGTGACGGTGAATTTTCTCGTGAAGAACTTGAAGCAATGAAGGAATTAGAGCAAGAAGATGGACTGAGGTTCATTGGCATTGCCATCTCTAAATCAAGTGGATTACCCCTATTAGAAATCGAAAATGGACGTCCGTCAGATAAAGTCGCAAGAAGTGGCTTTTACATTCACGTGGGCAAGCAGCTAACGATGGGAGGAAAAATCGAAGATACATTCTTACTCAACACTTACGGAGGTGAAATCCCAGGAGGTAACGTGATGCCAAGACTGCTGAAACTTAGACTGAGTCACGTGTCTGAGACACTATTGAAGAACAGCGAATCAATTACCTTCCAGGAAATAACGAATGATTGCATCCGTCAAGTGCTCTACTTGACACGTCTCAATTGGGCTGTCAAGTTTGGCGTGTCAAAACTCCCAGTAACCATTCATCTTGCTCACAAGGCCTCTAAAATCCTTTCCCTCGGCATCAATGCTGACTTGAAAAGAGAACAACTGTGGATGCTCTAACTGCCAATGGATTCCAGAAGGGAAACAAGAAAGTGGCTCTGTCTTCTTTCTTTTTTCTCCTCTATTATCTAAATGACAATTTATTATTTCATCGAAAAAAATGAAATGTTGAACCTAATATGCTGAATGCACCTGCCGCTTCATTCCACTCTCTAGCAACTTTTATAAATGACCAAATACCTTTATTTCTTGCTGGTTACCACCCGACTGGTGCTAGCATCATTTGGAGGTAAAGTTAATGGAAGAACAAAAACCTTCAACACGAGTGATGGCGTCCCATCGATGTTGTTTTTCATCGGTGATGGCCATTTTCCTACTCACAAGAAAAACCGAGGTGAGACAATGACACCACCCACTACCATTTTCGGTCTGGTGGGTGCCCTCGTTGTACCCTAGACTGACACTCACGGGCAAGATGTCCTCTAGGGCAACCTTCCAAAAGAGACGTGGCCAAATTCAACGCCGCCCAAGAAAATTACCTAATTATGCTATTTACAAGGTGATTTACAATGAAAAAGCGTGGGATGCCTTTATGAGACGTGTTCGTTCCAAAAAGGAGGTGATGGAGGAAGTCCAAAGAATAATTCATATAGAGCTACCATTCAATCCAAAAAAATTTCAAAAACTCCGTGGTTGTAACACTTGTCGACGTGCCAAAATCAAGAGTTATCGACTCATCTTTTGGATTAACGAGCAAGAAAAAATAGTACATGTTACCCAAATACTCAAGCGCACTGCAAGTACCTACAAGAAACATCCAAAATATTGTCCTGCCACATAAACTTTAAAGACTGAAAAGGATCATTATCTCTTTCTTTTTTTAATGAACATCCATTTCTGCAAGGATCTTTATGATATGAATCTAAAAATTCTTTTTTGATCGATTACAAGTAAGATTTTGTGGAAATGAAATATCACTAAACTGATTTTAGTGATCTTTTTTCCAACCATATAGGAGAGTTATTCAGTTATCCCGTGGTGTAACGGAATGTAAT
>JAJRXH010000641.1 GCA_024276395.1 archaeon | reverse complement strand
TTTTCTTCAGTTCAAGAGGGCATCGTGGTTTGTGACAAAGTGCTTCATTGCCAAAACATCGTGGACACTTGGATTTGTCAATGATGAGCATAATGGCCATCCTTTTACTTGATAAGAACATCACGCGATGGAGATACGTGAGAATTCTTAGAAAATGAGAAATCTTTTCATTTCTAGTCAATTGATTATCATGCATCAACAAGATAAAGAAGAAGAAAAGAAAGATCTGATGGTTCTGGATCATGCCTCGTCTCGGATGGTTTCTAAAATGGAGACAGCTTGCCATATTCGGGTTCGTGCATAAATAGGACAATTTGGATCTTGTGAAATTTCATCAAGGACAGAAATGCTCTGATTAGCACGGACTGCGGCTTGTTCTGACTCATCGGTCAGGTGGTCATGAGCTTCCTTGGCTGCGCGACGAATGTTACGGGGAACAGTATTATCATTAACAATGGACATGAGGATTTGCATGGCTTGTTCGAGTTTTTTGTCTTTAGAGGTTTTTGTTTCACTCAACACGTTAACCTCCTCCTAGTGGATGCGAGAGAAGAATGTTGTTTCATGTAACTATGAGAACTACTTCTTAATAAAGGAATTGGTTCCTTGGGCGTGGTGGTGGGGAAATCTAGCTGGGAGAAAGAAAAATGATATGGAGATGGAGCGTTCGTTCCTACAAGTTTTCAATGGTGATGTTCTTGTTGAGTTTTTTTATCTGGTCTAGGAGGGCATTTAGTCCCTTGTTCTCAACTTTAAAGGTGTAGAGACGTTGTCGTGTTCTTAGTTTCACTTTAGTGATGTTTTCTTTTCTCACAGGCTTGACTCGGCATTCTGTAGCAAGGGGAACAAGTTGTAAAAAATCTTCCAATTCATAAATCTCTTCAGGCATAAAGAATCCCTCTCATCCTTGCTCTTTTGTGATAATTTTTGTCAGCAAGTCATTTAACTTACTTCTTTTCATGGTAACGAGGAAACAAGCTCTTTTTAAAGATGCGGTTGCTGGTTATTCTGGGATTTTTCTGATTTTTTTAACCTTTCTTTTTAATTTTCCTCCACAATTGGGGCAATTTGGTGTAAAAGCTCTATATTTTCGCTTACATTGAGTGCACTGGAAAATCCATTTGATTTGATCCTTGATTTTTGGCTTTCTATTCCCGATTCGGTTGAATTCTTGCCAGGTGATGTGTAACAACGAGCATGCATTTTGTATTTCGAAGTCATTTGTGATGAGGATGGGTTGATGTGTTTTTTTTAGTTCGATGGCCAATGCAAGAATTTCACGGTCTGCTGGTGATAATATCCACCAAGAGCCGTTTTTTTGTAGCTGCTTTTTTATTGATTGTAGTGTTTTTGGGTTTGGATCGAGAATCTTAATGAGGCCATTTCTGATTCTAGACTCGAGAAGGGCTCTTGCGTAATCGGATTTTACCTCTTTCACGATGTTGGATGTCGTGCAGACAAATGAGGAAGGTTGATGAGTTGGTGAAGAACTGAGATTAATGGCAGCAGAGTGGACGAGACTTTCAACTGGAAATTGTTCTAGCAAGGGACCCGCATCTAGAATCCAGCAACTGGGTTTCTTTTCCATTTCTCTTGGCCAACTTTTGTTGTTTTTTCCATTTTTTTCTTTTCTCAGTCTTGTCAATAACGTCATCTTGTAGGTGATTTGCGAATTTTGTGCATCATCATCGAGTCATCATTGAGACTGATATCGCTCCTCGCGTCGTGAGGATGAAACACGAGATCTCGTGGGATTATCCGTGGTCAAGGGCGGTTTCTTTCCAATCATAATTTGTGTAGTAGTAGTTTTTAGAATTTTTCAAAGTCCGCAAATCAATGATTGATAAAAGGTCATTAAATGTCGATAAAATTATTTAAATGGATGTTATGCGTTAAACATCGATTTAGAGCGACTTGTTGTCTCCTTACTTTATCATCACGTTAAGTATTACCGTTAGTGAAAAAGGAATCTAATGATAATCACCATCAGACTTTTGAGATTCATCATTAACTGGAACATGAGCTTGGTTAAAATTGGTTTGAAGGGTGCTTAGAATGATAGATTTCGAGTTAACTGATGAACAAAAAGCGTTGCAGGAAGCTGTTCGTGAATGGGCACAAAAAGCAGCAGCTCCTAAGATAGCTGAATTGGATAAAAAACACAAATATGATCCTAGCTTGGTAAGGGGAATGGCAGAGTTAGGATTACTTGGGCTACCTTTCCCTACCAAGTATGGTGGTGCGGGGATGGATTGGATATCCCTAGCATTGGCGTGTGAAGAACTAGAATATGTCGATACGTCCTTGCGCGTCGTGATGTCTGTCCATGTAGGTCTAAGTGGCACGGGTTTGTATCAATGGGGTACAGAAGAACAACGGGAGAAATTCTTGGAACCACAATGTCGTGGTGAAAAAATTGGTGCATTTGGTCTAACAGAACCGGGTGCTGGATCAGATGTTGCATCGTTACGAACGACAGCTAAAAAAGATGGAGATTTTTACATTCTAAACGGAAGTAAGACTTGGATTTCACTGGCTGATGTTGCGGATCAATTCTTAATATTTGCTAAGACCAATCCTCAGGCAGATCCCCCACATCGAGGAATATCAGCGTTTCTTGTTGAAAGAAAGTTTAAAGGCGTATCAACTAGACCTATCAAGGATAAACTAGGTGTAAGAGCAGGAAATACTGGAGAAATTTTCTTGGATAACGTGGAGGTGCCTGCAGATAATCTAATTGGAGAAGAAGGTGAAGGATTTAAGATAGCAATGAGCTGCTTGGATAATGGTCGTTTTACCGTGGCCGCGGGTGCTGTCGGTTTAGCACGAGCTGCCCTCGATGCCAGCATCAAGTACGCTAAAGAAAGGAAGACTTTTGGAAAACCCATTGCTGAGCACCAATTAGTTAAGGAAATGATTGCTGAAATGGTGAGAGGAATAGAAACTTCCCGGCTTCTGGTGTACAGAGCAGGCTGGATGAAAAACAAGGGAATCCGTAATACTAGAGAAACTTCCTTGGCAAAGTGGCATGCTTGTGACGTTGCCTTGAAGTGTGCTGACATGGCCATTGAAATACATGGTGCATATGGATATTCTGCTGAATTTCCGGTTGAACGGTTTTGGCGTAATGCTCGCGGTGCGGTGATTTACGAAGGAACAAGGGAAATTCACAAGTTGATTCAGGCAAATTATGCCCTAGGTTACCGTAAGGATAAGCCTTTACGTCGAGAATTACCTCCCTATCTTCCAGAATAGACTTCTTTCTGAAAGGCAAAAATGAGTCATTTGTACTTTGATGATAGATAAAAAAGGAAAAAAACAGAAAGAAAGTGAAGAAAATTCTTTTTATTTTATTTTTTAGATTTAGAGGATCTTACTCGTGGTTTTATTTTTGTTTTTGAGGGGATGTTCTTGCTAGAGGTTGCTGTTTTGTTTAGCGTGCGACTTAATTCTTTCAGTGAGTCTAATGACTTTCCATAACTGCTTTGGATGGTTTTTGTGGTTGAAGGTAATGCTGCCGTTTCGCCGAGTTTCTTTCTTTCAGATGCTTTTTTATAATTATAAAATCCGACGAATGTCGTAACAGCGAGGATGGTTCCTAAGAGTAATAATAGGGTGCTGTTGCTCTTGAAAAAGTCTTGGTTGTTGTTCGTACCGCCACCACCCGGTGGTGCTTTATACACGATTTTTAATAGCTTGACTTGAAAATACAAGTCCTTGTTATATAGATCGCCACCGGATTGAGGATCTGTATATCCTCTCTCTGCTGGTATCATGAATCTTTTTGTCTCTCCCACTTTCATTCCAACTAAATTCGTCTTGAAATCTTCTAGATACGTGGCTTTAGCATCGGGATACTTTTTCTGAACATCTGGAGGTACAGTCTTTCCTTGGCTCACGTAGATGTATTTGATGGTCCCGTTTGCATATGACGATCCAGAATAGTTAGGATTGAGATACAACCAATAGAAGACATCGACTACATCTCCGTATTCAACGGTATCATTGCTAGCAGAACTTCCAAGTGTGGTGCCAGCTATTACAAGGATTGTTATGAATATGCTGATGATGAAAACTTGTTGCTTGATTGAAAAGATCTTGCCTGTCATTTTCTCTCACTTCTTGATCAATGTTCGTTTTTCCTTCCATGGTTTATTTTTTGGTGTTACTAGTGGATTTAATCAACTCCAGCCGTGGTATTCATTGATGCTGCTTTGGTGGATGAAACGTGATCCTTCTTTAGCTGTTCGATGTCTTGTAATGGTAAGAGATAGGTACCAACGATGCTAATGAAGGCTAGAATCCACACGACAACGAGCAATCCAATGAATCCAGCAAGTTCAATGGCGAATCCAGCAGTTATGGGGCCGATGATGAGGCCAATTCCATAAATGACTGAATATGTTCCCATGCTGGCTCCATATTGATCAGCTTCACTCACGTCTGCAAGTAGTGCGAGAGCAGCAGGTGCGAATGCTCCAGCACCGAGACCCACAAGGAAAAGAATTGGAGAAATTAAAATCAAGGATCCTGGCTGATCTTTCGTGCCATACAAGATGGAAACGAAGATGGCAAATGATACCATTCCAATGTACAAGAATGGTTTTCTGCCATACTTGTCAGATAAGTATCCTTGGATGGGAAATCCGATTAGGATGGCACTAAAGATGATACCTAGGACAAGAATGAGATCTAATTGACTTAGTCCAATTTCACTGGCTAATGATTCGGCAAAGTTGAGAACAATACCATAAAGACAGATTATTGGAATCCATATGGGAAGTATTTTTCGAATGTAGGGGTTTCTGAGAACGGTTTTCAGAGATTCAAAGAAATCATGAGAGATTTCAGTTCGTGTTTTCGTGTGTGTTTCTGTTAACAAGATTGCCGTGATTGCCACGGTAATGAGTAGGATCGCAGCGGCAAGAATGAAATAATAGGAAGCTAGATCGGGATCGAAGAATTCCATCAGGAGAAAACCTAGTCCAAAACCACCACCGAGTCCCACGAGTGTGAACATGTCATAGATTCCCATGTTTCTTCCCCGAGTGGTAGGTGTTGATTCATCAGCGATTAAGGCCAACGTGGAGGTGACCTTTGCAGCGGCCCCAATTCCGAACAAAGCAGTTGCCCCCATTATCAATAATGGATCCCTAACCATGCTGAGAATGATGAGACTGGTTGCGGTGATGAGATAGCTTCCTAGAAATATTGGTCTTCTACCAATTCGATCCGAAAGAGTTCCAAATAGAGAGACAGTAAGTATTTCAGCCGTGGGGTAAGCAATGAAAATGAGAGATTGCTGTATTGGCGTGATGCCC
>JAJRXH010000640.1 GCA_024276395.1 archaeon | reverse complement strand
CGGGATTGCAAAGATGAAATGGAACCAAAGCTTTCTTTTGATTTTGATACGTTCCTTTTTTGTCCATTTAGAGGGAATATTTGCTGTCATCTTCATCACTTTACCCTCTATCAATGAAGATTTTTATCTGTGCAGTGCAGTGGCAATTTAGAGATTCTACATCCCACGGAGAGATAAGAAGATGAACATCGAAGAAGTTTTGAGAGGTATTAACATCGTATTAAACTCTTCATATATGATGAAAAGATTGTTGAGACAAGGTTGGATTCGTGCAGGAGTGCCATTAAGTGTCATTGAGAGCATTGCAGATCATTCATTTAATACCGCAATAATTGCGTATATCATCGCCTCTCTAGAGCGACAGTACGATCCTTCGATAGACCCAAATCGGGTCGTTGCTTTTTCATTGTTTCACGATTTCTTAGAAAGTCTGTACTTTGATGTTGATAAATCCATCACGAGAATCCTGCCTGAACACGAGGCAATTGCTCTGAAAGTGCGATTAGATGAAAAATCACTTCATCACTTGATGGAAACAATCAAGAATGAAGATATGAAGAATATTATTTCGAGGGTCCTTACTGATAACACGAATGAAAAGGAACGATTGATATTGAAGATAGCAGATAAGTTGGAACTAGGACTACAGGCGAAGGATTACTATTTGAGAGGGATGATGTCTATAATAGAAACTAAGAAATTTTTTGAATCGGTAAATTCTATTAGAAATGAAATAAATACCTTTCATATTAAAGAGTTACTTGAGGTTTGGCTTAAAGAAATATTAACGTGAGTCGGTATTGAATTGTAGTCATTTTGGCCTGACTTAGATGTGATATCCAACTTCTGGATAAAAATGGCACGTGGAAGAAATTAGTAAGTAAATGTAAGATATAGTCAAGTTTAAAGCGATTCATAGCTAGGCTTTTAAAGAAGAACACCACATCCACTCTTGAGAGAAGAAGGGGTTGAATCGTGGCTGCTACCAAAATTACTTCACAACTCGTAAGGTTTCTACATTCTCTGAATAGATTTAAGGAAGTTTATATTGAAGAAAGAGAAATAATTGGGGAGCCTTTGTTCGAAGGGTTGCCAGAATTACGAATAAGAGAACAGACTGGAGACAATTATTTGGTTAAAATTAAAGGTACTGACGTCTCGTTTATTCTTGAAAGTTTACGGCAATATTTCAAAGAGTTTGGATACGTGGGACATCTTTTCTATAGTTCAATGCAGTTACTAGTAAAAGGTAAGTTAGAGACCTTGTTTTTCACAGAAGAGGATCACGTGAAGTTTCAAGAGTTAATCGATTACTTGGAATATGATAGTCCTTTAAGAGAAAATATGGAAAACCTTGTAACTGATTCAGATCCTTCAAATCATTCAGAAATAATAATTGGTATGGAAACTTACATTTTGTTTACAAAAGATGTCTTACAAGTGAATATGCCTGAGGAAGTATCCTTGACCTCTACTCTTAGAGACTTGCTCCTCACTTCCATGGATATTGAGTTGTATTCTTCTTCCCATAAAAGAGATGATTTAGAAGACTATCAGGCCTCCTTGACCTCTACTCTCAATAAATTGATGAACATTCATCCCCGAATCCAAGAATTTGCAGAATATGTTGTTGGTACTGCATGGTACGAACTCTTTCCCAGAAGCGCTGAAGTCTTACGTTTTGATCCAGTTATACGAAAAATTCCAGAACTATATGTTCGTTATGACAAAAAGAGCGATTCTGTTTATTTGGTCGTTCCGTATCAGGCTCAAAACAGTAAATTCATTTTAAAAATTTTGGATTACTTTGATTCGTCTGCATTCCAACAGAAAGGTACAATGATTAGATTTTTCATTGATGGTTCTGGAGTTATTTCATTAAATGATTTCAAAGAAGAAGATAATTTTCCTACCGTCGAAGTAATGGAAATCATTGGTAGTGAAATAAGTCGAATATATGGAGAGTTCAGAACATTTAAAGTATATCAATATGAATTAAGTCTGAAGAAAGAACGAGTTCTTGGTTCTTCTGCGACTCAAGTCCAATCGATTGAGAAGTACAGTAGGAGTCCAATGGGACTTCCATCATCTGTTGTTCAAGACCGTGGGTCTGATATTATTCTGTCAACAGAAGACTATGAGGAAGAATTCTATGATATTCGTTTAGATAATCTGTTAACCATCATTAATTCATTGGGAATATCAGATAAACCTTTGAGTTTAGAAGAGTTAGAATTACTTCTATTCATAAATGAACGTAAGAATAAGAAGGTACAGAGTAATATCATCGTAAAAAAACTTGGAATTAAGAAAGAAAAGATCAAAGAGTTATTAAGAGGTCTTTCCGACTCAGGTTGGCTTAAAGTGTCTCATGGATGGTATAGTCTGCGTCCCTCAAAGGCAAAGTTGTTAGAAGAACTCTTAGAAGAACAGAAACAAGAGTTATACCTCTCAGGACGCTCTTCGGAAGAATCAAGTGGGTTGTCAAAATCTTTAGAATCTTCAACGAATGATTTGAAAACAAGGCGCGGTCTCTTTGCTAAATCATCTTCTCAAGATTTGACTCCAGAAGAAATGAAGGCCTTATTATTAAAAGAGAAAATGGAAAAGCAATTTAATGAAGATGATGAAGAATTTTATGAAGATATTAATGTTGTCGATGCGTTTGGATCACCTTATCCGGCTGAAGTGGATGAAAGATTTGAGTGGGAAGATGATTGGGAGGAAGATATGAATGAAGCTGTCCTCGTGGGAGATGTAAGTATCTCCCGAAAAAGAAAACATTTCACCTCGGTCTCCAAAGATGATGACTTTGAACTAAGAGTAAATGAGTCTTTTATTGAAGATAAAGAAGATTATGAGGATGAGAAGGATTCTCAATTGGAGAGCCTTGTTGAAAAACCATATATTGATGAATTGAGCGAAGAAGAAAGACTTTTTTTGCAGAGAAAACGATTATCTTCAATGAAAAAACCTAAAATTCATAAATCTTCTAGTACAGATAAAATGACTGGCTCACTTACTGCGACTAAGTTAGATATTGCAGTAGAGAGTGGTTCTCCTCCCGCAGTTGAACGTCAGATAGATGGAGATTCACAGCAGAAAATATCCTTAAATGACCACTTACAATCGCTCTCCATTGCTGGGTTTACTGATGAAGAAATTCAGGTGATTCTCGCATTACTTAACTACAAGGACAATAAAATGGTGTTCAAGTCACTGGTAAAATACACGACGCTGAAAAAGACTCGGTTGAAGAAAGTGGTCAAGGAGCTCGTGAAAAAAGGAGTCATTAAAAGATTACGTGGAGATTACGTAACCATCGATTATGAAAGTCCAAATCCGAACTTGAAAGAGGTGTTAAAACTTAAGGACTTATTAAATCAGAGAAGATCAAATCTACGGAAGATTGAATTGTCGTCAGAGGAAATGAAAGTGATTGAAGCGATGGCAAAACATAAAGATTTCAAAGCACAGTCAAATTCAATAGCGAATGAAACGGGCCTCACTAAACAGAAAACCAAGGAGATTTTGAAAAAATTTGCGTCAATTGGCATTTGTAACGTAACTAGAGGATGGTATGCGTTAAACGAACGTATAGCTCAAATAATTTTAGGAGATGAACTCTGGAATAGCATAAAAAACCGTTATCAGCCAAAAAAAGCCATCCCCTATCCATCTGTTCCCTTGACTGATGATGAGAAATTAATTTATGATGCTATCAGAGGTCAAAAAAGCCTGAAGGCTCAATCTAATTTAATAGCACGGAAGACTGGATTAGACCGCGATTATATTCGTGAAATTCTACGAAGTCTCGTAGAGAAGGGTGTCTTGAAAGTGAAACATGGGTGGTATTGTATGGTATTTGCAGATGATTGATCTTGGATTCCGTGGTGATTTGCACCACTATTTTGGATACTTCTTTCTTTCTTGTTCAAATAATAAAAAAATAGAGTTTGAAGTTGCATTTAATCCGATGAAATTACATTTTTTATGGAATCAGAATTCAATCCTGTATGATGCGCAATTTCTTCGGCACTCCACCCTAAATGGTGAAGTTGCTTGAGGTATTTTTTTGTTGATTCTGTCAAGTCCGTAAGTCTTGATGGTTTGTTCATCTTGATGACCCCCTCAAGGTGATTTATGATTTTGATTTTTTTAGATATGGTGTTAGAACTTGGTGAACAAAAATATGATGAGGTTGGATTTTAATCTTTAAATCACCTCTTTCAGCAAGTTGTAACAGTTTTCTTGCTGCCTCTGACATTGTTTTAATGTTTTCTAATTGTTTTTCTGACCAACATAATATCCTTAGAGTCTCAAGGTATTGGTTTAATCGATAATTCCAATTTCCTCGGCCACGTCTGTTCGTGAGATAGATTGCAGGCGTTGGGATTTCTTTTACTTTTAGAGGAATTCTTGCAGCTTGCATCCAAAACTCCATTGGGAAAGAATAACCAGCTGTTTTGAATTGTAATTTCTCTAGAGATTTTACCTTGTATGCCTTAAAACCGCAAAAGGCATCAGTGAGATTGAAAGGTGTAATTTGGTTAAGAAAGTGAGTGATGATCATGTTAATGAGGTAACGATCAATGGGGATGTTGTGAATGGTGCTCTCAGGCATTATTTGTAAGTAACGTGTTCCGGAGAAGACGTCGATTTCGTTTCCTTCCTTCATTATTTCTGATAAGAACGTGATCAAAGTTTTGAAGTCATGTTGTAGATCAGCATCGATGGTTATTAACCAATCAAATCCCATGTTAATGCTGAACTCGAAAAGAAGGGCTTGCACGGAGCCATATCCTTGATTTTCCTCATTTCTGAGATACAACATGCATTCTTTTGATGAAAATTCCTCATAAATGCTTGGACTGTTATCTGTTGACCCATCGTCAATGATTAGGGTTTCCATAATCACGTTTGGAAAGTTTTTTCGTAGTTTGGTGATTTCCATCGAGTATTTTTCCAAAAATGTTTTTAGATACTTCTCTTCATTGTATACGGGTATACCTATTAGAATGGAAACTTTTCTTGTCATGTGCTTTCAAGTTCCATCACTATTAAGTTGTTTTAAATTGGTCTCGTGAAGGCAAATTGGCGAGTAGGATGAAGTCCATTGAAGAAAAAGTGAAAACTTGGATAAAATCAGAAAAGATATTGAAGGAATCCATAACGGATCATCACGTGTTTCATTTTTCGGTAAATTTTCCAAGGGGATCTCCTTTCTCATTGTCAATTGTTCAACCTCCCGAAAAACGAGATATGGTTGCCATAATCTCCGCAACTCAGTTGGTTCCTGAACATTTCAGCCGATTAAAGCAATTAGATATGGAAAAAAGAAGTAGAATGATAAGAGACTTGCGCATCATGCTGTTGTCAAGGCCTAGCGTTGGGTTTCAACTATTCTTCGAAAATCCACGTGATTTAACGCTTCAACGGTATTTGATCGTCTTAGAATTGTATGAAGACGGCATTAACAAGACAATTTTTATGCATTCCTTACAAGAGGTACATAAGGCCTTTCTGCTGTCATTGGAAGTCATCAATTCATATCTTGGGGTTCCCGCACAATATTTATCTGGTAGAACATCTGGTTCTTCTGAGTCTGATAAATTTTTTGCCGAATATACCTGATATTCCCCTATCTGGAAAGATAGGGTTTTTTTGCGATGAAGATAATCTTAACAAGGAGCCTTGTTCTTCCAGATGATGAACTGAAAGAACGTGGAAGAGTGGTATCATCGCCGTCGGATGTACTACTGCTTGATTATTGATTCCAATCGAAAGTGTCGACATCTTGAAAGAAAAGGCCTCATCCCGAGTGAGTATCATAGCTGCCTTCCCTCGCGAGTAACGGGGAGTAGACAGTACGCTGGAGAAATCTGCCACTCTTGTTGCCACTACCACCGTCATCTGAATCATCATTGTTGATGAAGTGAAGAATACCCGTGAGGACGACACGTTATGGTGATCCGTTGATCGTTATGAGAACATCTGGCTGCAAGTGTCAAACATTTCTCACTTTTCGGGGATGTTCCGTTAAAAACTTTTCTAGCGTGATATGGGGACCCATGGTGTTCCACGAGAAGGAAGCATAAGAATCAGAAAAAAGGTAGTCAAAAGAGTGTAAAAGAGAGCAATTAGGCTTTTCCGAAACTCTCATTTTTTCAATCAAGGAGATTAAAGCGATCACCTAGATCACCTAGATCACGGAAAGGAATGCTTCTTCCGAGGAAGTCTTTATTCACGAATCATAGGAATGACAAATCCGATTTTTTTAGTAATCAATCAAGATTCATCGGAGAATGCGTTTCTCACATGAATGGATGGTGACGCTCGTGTGTTTCGCGATACCCTTTCGGCAAAGTCTAAAGGCAATTTCTTCATTTATTCTCCTCTGAAAGGATGAGACTTTCTGGCAAAGATTTTCGTGATTTATAGTTTATCCTTTATTTGCATTGCAATGGACCTTGCCAATGCAGGTGGGACTGCTTCTCCTACTTGATTAAAGATAGATTGCGTGCTGCTTCCCGCGAACACGTGTTGATCCGGAAAACTCATTAATCTGGCATGCTCTCTGGGGGAACATAATCGATCTTTCCAGGGATGGATGAAACGGGAGAGACCTTGTACTGTCGGTGCAGGCTTGTTAGGATGTAGTCGAACGTAATTAAGGTAGGTCTTGCCAGATGCAGCTCTAAAATAGGCAAGAGCTTGTCCAGGTAGCATTCGTGGAAGTTTGTTTTCAAGCTTGGTTGGGGGTGGAACATAAAAATGGTTAGGGATGTCATGAATTTCGTCTACATCAGGTAGGGACTTCAATGCCTCTTCTACTGTTTGATAGTGAGTGGAAAGAAAAGATTCGTCTGATGTTATTTTCTTTTTCAAGCGAATGTTCGAGATGAAAAGGCGTTTTCTTTCACTTGGTAATCCAAATTCAGTTGCTTTTAGCACGTTAAAGTAAACATTATCATATCCTGCTTCTTTGAGTTCATTATGAAGATATTTTTCAGCTTTTCCCTCCTTGAGTGGGAAAACATTTTCAATGACGAAATAATCGGGTTCTAGGTCTCCAATGATTCTGATGGCATGGAGAACCAATCTGCCCTTTGGATCATCATAAATCCGTTGGATAGGATCGCTGATTCTCTTTTGGTTTGCTAAGGTAAAAGGTTCGCAAGGAGGAGACGCTATGACGACAGTTGGCCTGATATTAATCTTTTTCAGAATATATAGACCGTGCGTCTGCCTCATGTCGACGTTCCAGCAGATAGTTTCTGCGACATTAAGATGAAACGTCGCAAGTGGATCAGATTCGACATCTATTGCAAGCAT
>JAJRXH010000639.1 GCA_024276395.1 archaeon | reverse complement strand
CTCGTTTTTTATCCTCGCAACGCACGGAACGACAGCAGCATCACGGATGACGCGATGCCGATGCTTGAAAGCCACGCATCACCGACGTGATGACGTGATCGACAACACAGAAGATAAAAAAGAAGAAAACTGAACGATTGTAATCGGCTCATTCTCCTCATCAGCAGAGATGCAACCAATAACATCAAGGCGAGCCACATCACGAAGGATCCTTGCATCATCACAGTCTGGTACACAAACTCTTTCAAGAATAAACTGCTTAGACCATAAATGAAAGACAAATTCCAGAGAATTTTACCGATTTCTGCACTTACTCCTAGCGCTACTTGTTGTCTTTGTATTGCTTTCACGATGAGCCAAAATTCTTCCACGTTTGTCACGAAAGCCATGATGACGAAACCAAAAAAGGTTTCTTTCAAGGCTAGACTCACGATGCGATGTTCAGCACTAACGATCATCAATTCACCTGCGGCGAATGTCACGATAATCAATAAAACGATCTTAATCGGAAGCAAAATGTTCTTTTCCTCTTCATCACCATCAAGATCATCCGAATCATCATGATGAGATGCTCCAATATTCTGAGAAGCGGATGGACTGATGACAGATGGTTGCGTGGTTGATAATTCCGCATCTTGAAAGGTTCTCAAATGCATTCTTTGCAAGTTAATGGTATAAACGACATACACCACAAAGAAAAGCAAGTTCAAGAAACCAAACCACAGCAAGTACCGTGGAAAAATGGTGGAAAGAAAAACAGATAGTCCAAGAGCTGCAAGGACGAACAAATACACTCATGGAGTCCTTTCCAGCTGAAAAACTAAAAATAGCGCTGATAATCCAAAAGAAATGGCAACTGCAATAACGGTATTTCCGATTAAATTCCCCAACGAGAGATAAGGAAGATGACCTACGGCAGCAAGTAATGAGACGATACTTTCTTCAAGATCAATACCTAAAATGAGAATGCCGCTCACTATTGACGAGACGTTCCATTGGCGTGAAAAATCTTTTAGAATGTCAATGAGGAAATCTGTACTGTAATAAATGAGCAGGTAACCAATGGCAAACAACACGAACCAGATAATCACATCAACAAAGAAAGACAAGATCAATCGCCTTTCCCTTCATTCAGTGTCGTTTCGAAGAATTGCTAATTCCCCCGTCATTTCTCCTCCTTCTTAACACCAAAATGCTGACTGATGATGTAGGTAAGAGAAAGAAGACAAGATCAAATCCAGATATCTTAAAGCCTGATTCCTTGGTTGAGAGATTAGATTCTTCTTTGAAACTCGTTATTGGAAATTTACTTGGATTTTGAAGGGTAATGACCCCATTAACATCAAGTTCTCCATTAATGAAGGACCTTGCATCATTCGTCTGATTATAAAACCCAAAAGAACTTGCGAGCACATCCAAGCTAAAATTAAAAGTCATCCCCATCAAGATACCATCACTCGTAAAGATCTTTTCTATCATCAGGTACAAGTTCACGTCAAGCGTGCCCTGCCCGATGACCGTGTTGTTGGACGCGCTCGGATAATATTTCTCGCCATCAACTGAAAATGTCACGTTAATGAGCGTGAACAAGTGCCTTGAATCACCAACACCCTCCATCACTGATGCAGTAGCATTGTAATCATGAAAAACAATCCCACTGAGTCCCATGATGTCTTTGACTCCACTTGGAATCATCAACATTTTTCCAAAAGAGTGGAGAATGCTTCGAGCAAGGACGATACGTCCATCATGAACTTTCCAATCTGGCGTCATTACTGGTGATGGAAAAGTCATGAATATACCAGGGACTAATTCAATTCCCCCTGCCCGTGATGGACGGTAAAGATCCTTGGAAACGTCGTGATCGTAAGGCAATCCATTAAATCCGTCATAAATCAAATTTTGCATCACCACTAAACCTTCAGAAGGTTTATTAACATCAGCAGGGGTATATACTGCAGTCTCATAAAAAATTCCATCCTTTGACTCTATCACGTACTTGAGTACATCTTTGTCCTTCCATCCTACAAGATATGCTCTAGCCAAGGTCAACGTCGTTTTATAATCCGTAAAATTCCCACTTTCTTCGTGTTCAAGAGTAGGGCTTATCAATCTCAAAGCCATGGTCGTGACACCGGGCAAGTCAGAAAAATTTCTTGATGAGAAAGTAAAACCAATGGATATTCCCACTGAAGTACTATTGGCATCATTCAACGTCACGTTCGACTGTAACCAGAAAGATTTCAAGATCCCTGCATTTTCTCCAGACTTGAACCAATGAAGTTCAGTAAAAAGATCTTTTCCCTTGATGGTAGCGATGAATTCGTCATTTTCGCCTCTCATAGTCACGTTAGATCCAAAAGCATACTCTAGAGAAGCTTGATGATCTGACCAGCGGTTCTGATCTAAATAGAACAATCCGATTTTTTCACGTTCAAAATCAAAATACGACCAATAACGAATTTCAGGGAGTGAAAACGAAAATCCCGCGTCTTTCTCCAAGGACAGCCGCGTGAGGTTAAAAGTAATGGGGAAAAACCCTTTTTCACAGTTTTGAAATGAAACATGCCAAAAAATCGATTCTACTCCCAACGTGCCAGCAAGACCGACAGTGTACCAACCGTCTGAAGGGTCAGATCGTAATATCTTGACAAATAGCGTGCTACCTACGAAATT
>JAJRXH010000638.1 GCA_024276395.1 archaeon | reverse complement strand
CATACCACGTTCATGTCGATGGTTTTCAGGTGACAGTGAACCCACAACCCGGATGGACAACTTTTACCTTTTCTCGCGCTTTCACGACAAGAGGAACCCACGAAATCGTGGTGAGCATTGAAGATCAATCTGTCATTCCTTACTTGAATGTCACTACCGTCACCTCAGTCATTACAGTTAAGGAAGAACTCGTGTTAGATGTGTTAGGCCCTAGTGACGTGAATGAGACTGATTCAGCGTTTTATCAAGTCTTCGTGACAGGAAAGACATCAAATGTTGGAGTAGATTCGGCTTCTCTCGAACTCGTGGTTAGTGATTCGGTTAATCAGTCAGTCATCTTGACCTTGTTGACTTCCACTTCATCAAGTGGTTCTGCAACCTTCACGCTTCCTAACCTCTCCAAGGGAAGATACGTGTTGAGCTTCATGGCTTGGCATCCAACGGACCAGCTATGGCATGGCCGACCATCTCTAAACTGTTCGTTAACCGTGTGGGACGCGGTAACAAATCTAACGGTGTTACTTCCGACTAATGATACCATCTATCGGATCAATAACGTGACAGTTAAAGTCTTGCTTGCTCCAGAAGATGCGGATGCCAGTGTCACGTGGCAGCTTCAGTACCATAATGACACGTCTTCGCAGTGGAAGGACTATCCCGTGGGTGGAGTGACAAGTCTTTCCATGAATTTTGATGAAAGCGGCGTGCATTCTTTTGTCCTATTGAACTTGACAAACGGTAGTTATCGGTTATTGATTTTCATTAACGGATCATATCGAATTCCTTCGCAATTGAGCATTTATTTCACGGTTTCGCTTCCCAGACAGCCGATATCTTTTACTGGAGACATCAGTGGTAGTCCTCCGCTCACTAACTATTTTAACACCACTAACATCACCTTTACCGTCGTTAATGCCTCTCAATGGTATGAATATCGGTATTATCTGGTAGAGAACATTTATGTTAGCAATCAGACTTTTCTAGATGTGATCTCTTTATCATTGCTTTCAGAAGGAACTTACATCATTCACATCTACGTGGGGAATGATGGGGTTCAATACTACCATGCGCGGGTTGAAATCGTCATCGATTTCACTCCACCGGTCATTTATCTGCTTTCACCCGTGAATGGAAGTACTTATTCAGGGGTAAGCGTGTATCTTGAGGCATCCGCAAATGAACCTCTTGTTTCTTGGTGGTATCGCTTCGATGCGGGAACAACGTGGTATTCATGGAATGGTAGTTCCTTTGACTTGCTTGATGCTCATTCCTTGCTTGCGGGAAATCATTCCTTGACACTTCGCGCGCAAGATTTAGCCGGAAACACTCAATACATCACTACCTTCTTTACCATCGATTATCTCGTTCCCGAGTTTGAAATTCTTTCACCTCAATCTGGTGCTTGGCTTACCACGAGAAACATCACGATCACGCTCTGGTTGATTAGTGATCCTCAAAATGTGACTTTTATCTACTGGATTAACGGTAGCTCCATCATTTTCAATACCACGGCAACTACGTTTTGGCTTACAGTATCTTCAGATGGCAGTTACGTCATCCACGTGAAAGCGGTTAATTCTTGGTACAACGTGAGCTCGGAGAAGATGATTAGGGTTAACGTGGATACCGCGGCACCTTCCATCGTGATTCTCGAGCCTGCCAATGGCAGCACTCATCACGTGCCATGGGTCAATGTCTCAGTTCAAGTGATGGATCTGTTTTCTGGAACATCGGAAGTGCAATATCAGTTATTGGCCCCTAATGGATCCGTGATCGTTGATAATGGCACCTTTACCAGTGGCCATGTTCTTCTCATGGATCTCCACTCTAACGGCACGTATACCTTGGTTGTGAAAGCTTCTGATGCGGTGGGAAATCAAGCTCGTGTCATCGTGACCTTTACCATTGACATTCCAGTTCTAAGGATCTTTTGGGTTGAACAAGCCAGTTACATTCAATTAGATGATGGAGCGTTCCTCTTGAATGCGAGTTCTCTTGAGATGACGCTTGATGGTACCCACGATTCTCTCTATTATCAACTAGTTCCCGTGATGAATGAGTTTTCAGCATCAGTCAACCCTTACTTCCTCGAATTGACTTTTCCTTCAGATGGCAACTACTCGCTGGTGTTACGGGTTACTCGATTCTCTCAAGAAGAGTTGCTCATCACTTACAATTTTGTCGTGGATACTTCGCCACCTACCGTGGTTTCAGTTGAACTCCGTCCAATGGATCAGCAAGAACTTCCGGATAATGTTGCCCTTGAATTGCACGTTAATGCATCAGACAGTGTTAGTCCCTCGTTATGGATCTTGATTAACGATACATTGCAAGTAGAACTTGTCCAGATTGGAAATACCACGTGGCTGGCTACATTCGTCTTGCCGATAACTTCTTTTACTACCACGTCGACGTACGTCCTTAACATTACTGTCTTGGATTGGCTTAACTGGACATCTCCCGCGATCACGCGTGAATTCACGTATGTCCCCCCTAGCGTTACTTCTGTAGCGTGGGTTCCAGATCCTAATGATGATCATCGCTGGGAAGTGGAGATCAAGATCAAGGAAGGAACCTTTGAATTAAAAGAGGTATCAGCAACAGTAATCACTAGTGACGGTGCTACATTTTCCTTGTCGTTACGGAAAAGAATCATGGAGACAACATATGTAGGTGTTCTCCAATTAGATTACTCTAAGTCACTTCCTAGCTGGTGGAATGTTTCAATAATCTTGAATGACGGTGTTAATAGCGATCATTCGCGTCAGTATTGGTTTAGTCCATACTGGGAGAATGGTCTTCCTACCGTGGCTCAAGTCCAGATTTTTCCAGTTGATGTTCGTAATCGCACGTGGTTCTTGAGTGTCACGATCAGTAACGCCCCAAAGAAAGCTCAATCGCTTGAAGTGCTTGCAATGATCATTTCCTTGAATGATACGAGGATTATTTTTGCCAATATGACAGAGACAAGTGGTAATGATGCGTTTTCGGCAGTGTTTCTTCTAACTGAACCTGGAATTTATGCTGTGTACCTCAACGTGACAGTTACCACTGTTTACGGTACTGATTCACGAGTTATTATCTTGCCAAACCTTACCATCACTTGGTCCGATCACCCTCCTGATATTTTGGCCTTGAGTTACACTCCTTTGAATGCTACTCACGTGGGAGTCCTTGCAAGTATTCAAGAAGATTATCAGATCGCAAGGATTTGGCTTAACATTACATCCACCTCGGATCCTTCGTTGCAATGGCGGGTACATCTAGAACCACTTAATCAGACGTGGTATCAAGGTGTCATTGTTTTTGAAAGAGCTGGGAACTATAGCGTGCAGCTGGTGGTAGAAGATGACGTGGGACAAGTAGTCACATCTGAACTGAAAATGCTTTCAATTACTGGGAAATCATTGTCTTCTACACCTCCACTTGATTCTTCACCATCTTCAGATCAATCCAGTGATTTTCACGTCACATCTTCTGGAGAATCCACTGACCACACCGATTCAATTTCTTTGGATGACGGTGGTACTGATTCTTCTTCTTTCATCAGTACAATGTTGGCATTTCTCTCCTTGATGGGACTGAGTACGATGGGATGGAAAATCTTTAGGAGGCAAGATGGCTTTTGATTCCAACTAAAACGTGTTAAACGTCCCAATCTTTGTTTTTATTTTCATTTTTTTGGAAATTTGGAAGAAAAACATTTTATGGTAGTGCTTGAATGAGAAGCGTGATGATCATGAGAAAAAATAATCGTGAAATCGTCCATCAGACGGTTAAGATGCTTGTTGGGAAAGAAATACCTTTCTTGCAAGATCCCACTCGGAAAAATACCTCAACTTTCGGTCCTTTGGGTGACATCATATCCTCTGAATCTTGGCAGCAGGCTCTGAGTCGTCGGTCCTATTCACAGCCATTAGGTAAGAGTTTCTGGACAAAATGTCCTCAGTGTGGGAAAATTCAAGCGTTAGATCAAGGATTATGGGCACATGTTGGGAATGACCTCATTTATTGTTGTGCTGAATGCACTTTTCATCAGCTCATCTCCCGAAACTTGGTTGATTTTTCAAGTTCCGCCTTGGTTGATCCAATTGTGGGTATCGTATCGTGTAATCAGTGTGATAACTTGACAATGCTGGTCCATCTTTCTGGAAATGCTGAATGCCTGAATTGTACTCAATGAAACGGTGGAATTACGGGTCAAAATGATATGACAAACTCTTTGAGACATCGGGTATCGGTGGTTGAATAACTATATAAGTGGAAACAATTAAGATCTGTAGATTACTTGTTAGGTGATTTTTCTTGGCAAGCATGGCGACTGAGTTGTTCATGAGTGTTCTAGATGGGTTATTGTCAGATTTCGCCACAACTTATAGTAACATCTTCATGCGTCCCCAAAACGTGTTCATTCGACTGGTTTTGCTGTTCTTCCTGTACATCCTCATCCAAGTGGCAATCAATTACGTGCCTTTAGTTGATAAGCTTGTAGGATTTGTGGTGTATCCTTTTCGTGCCTTGCACGTGAGCATTCACGTGCGAGTAGCGATGTATCTCTCTGAACGTCGTGCTTTCCAGTGGATGGAATTGGAAGAATTAGCACGTGCGCATGGAATCAACGTGAGGGCCATTGGCTGGCAGCAACGACATCAATACCGGGGAATGGATGTTCGTGCAGCCTTGTTTCATTCTCAGCGTGGTGAACGAGAAAGCTTGCTCATTTCAAGTGGTGGGTTTACTGATACCTTGATCATGGCCCTTTCACCAGCAATCGTGGCATTGATTTTTTTTGTTGTCAGCATGCCCTTTCAAAACGTGTTATTATCTCAAGCTTCAGATGAGGTAAGCCGTGCTCTCCTTCACGCGTATTTTAGTCTTGCTGCCTTTGGGGGATTGATGCCTTCACTGAGTGATTTCAAGCTTGTGAGTCACGTTGGCGTGAGAGATCGTCAAACTCCCTTGTGGGTGCAAGTGGGAACGTTAATTTTAGGATTAGAAGTACTTGCTGTCGTGTTCATTGCCTTTCAAGATGTTCTACTTGCCGTGATTCTAGGAACTATAGCTGCCTTATTTTTCCAGGCTTTTTTTGTCATCTGGGAATTTTTCGTGACAATAATCTGTATTCTCGTGATTCGATTGACTAATATCGCCATCAATGGTCATGTTGATTCTCTTACGGGTTCAGAAAAGGACTTGATGGTAATGGATGTCAGTGATTCCACGATGTCGTCTTCTTCATCAAGTAGGCTGATTAGACGGGCCTCTTCACCAGTATTTTTGACCAGAGACCCACAGGTGCTTGAACAACTTGCTGTTTTTGAGGACGAGGATTGGTGGGATCAACCTTCGTGATCTTGAATCCCTAGAAAACGTGGAAGAGGTAATGAAATTTGAAACACGATTCGCTTAGAATGCAATCGACAAGATTGAAGATTAAAATCATTGCTATCTGTCATTCTTTCCTCATTCTGAGGATAGATCTATTCATTTTCATGTTGATAAGTGCATCATTCGGTGGTTGGTATCTAATCAGATTATTTTGGCCGTTCTTGAGTCATATAGGGGTCATGGCCATTCTTGCTTCTCGTGAATCATTTTCCGTGACTTTAATCACGTGTTTCTTGATTCTTTCTGGAATGATTTGGGCGGGTGCAATGACCATGCTTCCTTGCACGCTAGATCGAATTCTACATGCTACATCATTTAACACGTATCATCCAATCACGCATCATCCTCTTGTCTGGTTAGCGTTGATGATGTGGGATCAAGTTTATTGGGAACCAAGATTACTCGCCTCGTGGAAAGTTCTTCTTGCTAAACCTTCCGTGGCAAGGGATGGTGTTTCATTGATTGAATTTTTACAGAATTCTCCAATTTTCTTCGTGTCATTAACTTTCAAGTTAGCTTTATTGGGCTGGCTCTTTCATTTAGTGTTCGATCTTCTCCGTGGGGATGGAATACCATTAGGAGTGAGACCTCTCCGACGACATAAGGTTTTTATGACTGCGGATGTGTCTGAGCGCACCACTGCTCGATCTTGGAAAATTCACGCTAGTTGGCAACATTTTCTTGAAAAACCCCTGGAACTCACGGCGAAAATTCTTTTCATATCCTTTATTGTTGGTGTTTTGCTGAAGATCGGGTGGAACTTGCCTTCATGACCTTTTTCGAGTGAATTTTTCATGATGACGAGAAAAAGTTAGTGAGCAGGATGGTAAAAGCAATGAAAACTTCGTTAAGCAAGACCAAGAGGGTTGTCAGTTACATGAAAGGTAAAAATTCACGAAAATTAGTAAAAAATCGAGTCGTGATCGTGAGAAAGAAAAAAATTCCCTTGAAGAGAACATTGGGATGGCAGCGAATTCTTGCTGTTGTCATTGTCATTCTTTTTATGATGATCACGATGTCAGCTGCTATTTCTGGAGCTTTTGGCCAGCCCATGTTCTCCATCATGACTAATGGTAGCGTGTCGCCGATGGGTTCTGGTGATGCATTTGAATTTTCAAGTGAAGTATTGACAAGTGGTCGATCATCCATTCTCTCTTTGTCAGCCATGAAAACTTCTACAAAAAATACGGTATCTTATTCACTGTTCTCGTCTGATGGGAATTCATCTTCTTTGATAATACCGTTGAATGAGCGGAAGGTTGAAAAGAGTTTTAATGTGTCCCTGACTGATGTTCCTCCCCACGTGATGGTAGTACTTGAAGCAAAAATGTCTTTTGCCTTTAATGATACAACTTATCTTCCAGATCACGTAAAAGTCTCTGGAAATATCTGGATGAGTTTT
>JAJRXH010000637.1 GCA_024276395.1 archaeon | reverse complement strand
ATTATAGAGGGTATTGTTCATGAGCGTGTTGTTATCAGAGAAGTAGAGCCAAAATCCGTGTTGTTCATTGTTCATCACCACGTTTGCTAGAAACGTGCCATTATCAGAGGAATAGAGAAAGATCCCGTGTTGTCCGTTTTGAGAGATGGTATTGTTGACCATGGTTACATTGTCAGAATAATCCAAGTAAAATCCGTCCATGGAATTGTCCTTGATGATATTTGACTTTAGTGTCACGTTATTGGAATTGAACATGTAAAATCCTCGTTCAAGGTTATTAATGGCGTCATTGTTCCGTAGGATGAGATCATCACTGCTAGATATGTAATAGCCGTTTTGCATGTTATTGGTGGCACTGTTATTTTCAAACCTCATTTGGACGTTGTAAAGCCAAAAGCCATCCTCTGCATTATGATTTGCAGTGTTACTTGCAAACGTGTCATTCATGCCAGAACTTCCAAGATAATAACCTCGTCCTAGATTATCAGCTGCGTAGTTACTTGTCATGACGATGGAATTGACATACGATAAGCTAAATCCATCCCATGTGTTGTTCATGGCCATGTTACCTTTTAATGCGGTTCCATTGACAGAATTAAGCTCAAAACCATGTCTCGTGTTATTGACGGCCGTGTTGTTGACGATGGCAAGTCCAATGTTGTTACAAGATATTAATGAAAAGCCATGTTCACCGTTGTTCTTAGCAACGTTATCCTCCAACAGGCTGTGATTAAGAGATCCGTACATGTTAAACCCGCTGAAGGTGTTATTCAAGGCAGTATTATTTATTATCTGGACATTACTCAAGTAATAGAGAGTGAACCCGTTATCATCATTATTGATGGCGACATTTCGCATGATGGTAACATTACCAGTATATCCTATAAAATATCCACTGTCTGAGTTATTCAAGGCAGCATTGTCTTCTAGAAGGATGTCCGTGGCATCGGAACTCACGTAGAATCCATAGAGATTATTATCCGTTGCTGTGTTGTTAAGCAAGGTGATGTTGGTAGAACTGGTCACGTAGAAACCAATCACGGTATTATTGCTCGCTCTTGTATCGGTGACCGTGATGTTGTTGGATGAATCGATGTACAGGCCATTTCCATTGTTGTCTTGCAGCAAGCATCGTTCAATCATCCCGAAACTCACGTTTTCAAGATAAATTCCAGTTGGATGGAATGAGATAGAGCTTTTGGTTGAGTTGCCAATGGCACTCACCGTGCAATTGCGGATGATGAAATGCACGTTCGTGTTGCGAATGTCAATGGCATGCGTATCAGTCAAGTTTGTCACGATGACGAGGTTTTCAATGATGTAAGGATTGGCTTCCGTGCCATTACCAGGCCATCCATTTGCTGAAGCTTGGGATGCAAAGTCACCATTGCCATTAATCTTGATGGGCGTTCCAGTAATTGCCATTCCTTCGATGTTCAAGCTCTTTTCTGGACGAATTATCTTGTGAATCATCGAAAAGGATTCAAGTCTTTCGTTTATTGCATTTAATCTTGATTTGAATTCCTTGGAAGTGGTGACTGTCACATCACTACTTGATCTTGATGACGTTGTCTCTTCATTTCTCGATGAAAACGAGACACCATCCATTGAAAGAGACTTTAACTTTAGGGCGTACCTTGGATGCTTTGATGTTGCTGATACCACTCTTGCTCCATCATTGCTACTCGATTCTTTCGATAAACTACTAGACCACGTTATGGCATTCTGATACGATATCATTACCAATATGACTAGTACAATCATGTACACTCGTGCTTTTAGTTGAACTTTGAGAATTTTTTTAAAAATTGCCAAAAATTGTTCTTTTTTAGAAATCATTCGGTAAGAAGTTTTTATTTTTGGAATGTTTCGCTTTTCTGGTTCCAATTTAATCCACACTCCACCGTGAACTCAAACCTACAACGGTCTTTTCAAGTTAGATGGAAAAACGAGGGCGTGAACTGCTTGGAACTATTAACAATTTAAGGATTGGTGGAAAAAGAATGGGAGAAAGATACACGTAAATGAGATGTACTCGTGATTCTTGAGTTTTTCTTGGAATTGTATTGCCATTAGAATCGCATGGCTTGCTGTTGTCGATTTTCGGTAGAGTAACTCTCCCTCGCATTTCCAACCTCTTTTAGTCGCACTGTTATAAAAACATAACTCGAGAGTCCAAGTTACTTCCCCTTCCTCATTTCCTCATCATGTCAGTCGTGTTTATCTTGAATGAGGTCATCTAAACAGCTTGATCCTTTTTATCCGTTTTTACCAACGCTCTCCCAAACATCATTTATTCCCGCATTATTTGAAGGTGGAATGATAGAAAAAAACATTTTCACTAAGTTTTGTAACCATCACGATAACTTCGGAAAATATTTCACTCGACAAATGAAAGGCGAAGGAAAGAGGAGTTAGCTTTATTTTTCCTTCTCGGATAATCGACATGCACGTGGCATTGAACCTCTTAATTGGTCAAAAGGAGGTGATGTGGACATCTCATCCGTTTTTAGTACAACAAACACGTGATAACCGTTTTAAGTAAAATCGATTACATCTCTCTTAAGAGAGGTTGCTATTTCAAGGAATGATCGCAATGAGTCTAAGAGAAGAAGTAGAATGGTGGCTTCGGGATGCAAGGAGGGATCTGCACGCTGCTGAAATTTTACATCGGGATGAAATGTTCTAAGGAGCTGCGTTTCACTCTTAACAAGCAGCTGAAAAAGCATTGAAGACAATACTAGTCCAAATGGGCCATCAAGAACGCACCCATTCTTGCATGAGATTACTTCAACAAATAAGTCGCTTGGGATCACCAGATATTGTAATTCCAGATGAGTTATTAACTGATGCTCGTACTTTAGATCTTCATTACATTAGTTCCCTGTGCCCTAATAGGGTAGGAAGAACTCCCGAAGAGTTTTATGACGAACGAGTATCCTCAGAATTGTCGACACGCGCAAGACACATCTACGATTTTGCCATGAATTACATTGAATCGCTTTTGGGACACGTAACGCTAGAAAGGGTGAAGAAGAGGATGAATGCTGTGGAAATCGCTAGGAACTATGTAAATGCGAAATCATCTCAGATAGCTGAAAAACTCGTCAAAATTGGGAGTGTGATTCAAGCTAAATCTATCGTGTTATTTGGTTCTCGGGCACGTGGAGACTTCATGGCAGTGAGTGACGTTGATGTGCTCTTCATTGTTGCTGGATCATCAACAAGAAAGGAAATCTTTGACCTCCAATTACGCATTATGGAAAATTGGAATGAAGAACTAGCACTTGAACCCATCGTGCTGCCAGCTGAAAAAACACGTAAGGCGCTTTTGAGGCCATTTTATTGGTACATCCTTGAAGAAGGTAAGGTGCTATGCGATGATGGAACTTTTTCCGAAATGTTAGGCTGCTTTCATCAGTTAAAAGCGCGAGACCTTATTGAACGAACTAACACGGGCGGTTGGAAGTTCAATTATGAGGGCATTGAGAAATTCCTTCACGAATATTTCGGGACAAATTCAAGGTGTTGATGTGTCAAGAACGGTTGAAATTCTCTTTGATCAACATCAACCGCCTGAAGTATTTTTTCCCAAAATAGAGGCTAATCATCTCCAGAGAGCATGATGTAAGGAAAATCTTGTGTGAAATTCAATGTTTTTTTGTCGAATTGGAGAAAGGGGAGACGTATCACCATTTAACTTCTTGGTTCGGATGATGTTGTCGTGCTTCTTGCACAACATTCTTTAAAAATTTGATTTTTTCCTCATATCCATATTTAACCGTGATTGCTTGAATTAAGATGAGTTGGTTGTTCTCTGAGATGAAGAAATCGATAGCTTTTGTTCGTGATGCCATGGTAGAACTTTCTAATTTAACATCAGTTGTTTTCCATCGAATAGTTTTCCTCATGTCGTCTTCATTCATGATACTGCATTGTAGGCAAGCAGCTTGGCGGTCAATTCATAAACATCATTAATGAATTTTACTTTAACATTTTCTGCCCCGAAAATCTTATTTATGTAGGCGTGAGAGATGTTGAGAGCTGGCATCCAAATTTCATTAATGCCGCACAATCCGGCATTAGCTATTTTCCTTGGAAGGTATTCGGACGGAAGAATTCTTCCATGAATGTTGATGGAGCCTAGAAATACAACGGAATCTGGTAAGACAACTTGGAAAATGGTACTTAATATTCCAGCAACCATTGTCACATCATCAATCATCATTAAGGTTTGAGTAGAGGTGGATTTTTCAGTGGTGGAGCTTTCCGAAAGAGGAAGATACCCAGAAATGTCGATTAGAACCTGCCATCTTTGAGTT
>JAJRXH010000636.1 GCA_024276395.1 archaeon | reverse complement strand
GGTGTTGTCCTTGGAGGGACAACCATCGAGGAGCTTTCTCAACAGAAAGTTTCCGGAAATATGGTAAACGGTAAGCCACTAGTGTTTCTTCAGCATCAACGACAAGTGAATGTAACGGAGCCAGCTGGTCAAATCATTCTAGTAAATTCTTCTTACATTCAAATTCGGAATCAAGTGATTATTGGGACGGATATTGGATTTCAATTGTTGTTTAGTGATCGTAACAAGGTTGAAAGGTCTACATCATTTTTTAATTCTTTTGTTGGGTTTTTCCTAAAGAATTCATCTGGTAATAGTTTTTCTTATAACATTGCATCGTATAACTATATGTATGGATTCACCGTGACTGACTCCAGTGTTGAGAACGTGTTTTCTTTTAACTCGATGGTGGGAAATGCTGTTTATGGGATGCATCTTGATGTAACATCAGGGTCTAATCGAATAATATCCAATGATTTTTGGTTGAATAATAACAAAGAGATAATGCAAGCTTATAGCGACAATTCGAACAATGACTTCCGGAATAATTTCTGGGATACTCACGTGCTGCCAGATTCAGATAGAGATGGAATCGTGGATTTACCACAGATGATTAATGGATCAGGGAGATTATCTGATCTATATCCTCTGACAAAGCCATCGAATGTCTTTGATGAAAAAGCACCATCCATTTCTGGAACATCTGAGCTTATTTACATTAATGGTACATCGGGACATTTCTTGAAATGGGGAGTGCTTGATGAACATGGAGGCAAGTACATTATTTATCAAGATGGAACCATAATAGAACAAGGATCTTGGAATCCAGATGATTTTAAGATCATTGCAGTAGACAATCTGGAGGTGGGATCACATGTTTATGAAATCATCTTCATTGATGCGTTCGATAATAACAATTCCTATCAGAGCCTCGTTACAGTGATAGAGGCAACCCTTCCGACATTGACCAAACCAGAAGATATGACTTTTGAGTTGGGTCTCACTGGATTATACATCAACTGGACTGTCGTTGATGTGGAATCAGGTACCTATGACATCTATCAAGATGGGGTTGTTGTTGTTAGCGGTACGTGGATTTCTGGGGTTGATCTCTTCATTTCTCTCGATACATTAGATGTGGGTACTTATAACTTTACCATCGTTGTAAAGGATATCTTTGGTACTACATCCTCCGACACGGTCTTCGTAAATGTGGTGAATGTAGTGGGTCCAGATCTTTCTAGTCCTCCAGACCTCACTTATGAAATGGGCACCACGGGGAATGCTATCGTATGGGTTTCTACCGATCCTAACCCGGGCAGTTATGAAATTTATCGAAATGGCACTCTAATTGCTAGTGGATCATGGTTTTCTGGAGTGAACATTGCCATAACAGTGGATGGTCTCCCTATCGGTGCTTATAACTTTACCATCATCGTGAGTGATTCCTTTGGTGCGAGTTCAAGAGATACAGTCCATGTAATTGTCGAAGATGGTACCAGTCCCGTCTTAGATGCTCCTTCAGATATAGTCTATTATGAAGACACGGTAGGACATTTTATTACGTGGTCGGTTACTGATGCTCATCCTAATTCATATGAGATATATCAGAACGGAACAGTTATTGCTACAGGCACGTGGAATGCTGGATATGGTATCACCATGGATGTTGATGGATTAACTATAGGTATCTACAATTATACAATCGTCGTGTATGATCTTTACGGTAATTTTGCCTCTGATACGGTACTTGTGACAGTTATAGCGAAAGAAACAGTTACAATAACATCATCACGTAGCGATACTTCCACAAATCCGCAGAATTCTAATAATACGACGACAACATCATCGAGGTCCTCTGGAATAGCGGTGACAACCACGACTGAAGTTACAACGACGGTTGAAATTCTAAGTGTGTTAATCTCCTTAGGTTTCGTGTTTGGTTTCCGATCATGGAAGTCTTTTTCAAAGAAGAGATCAAAAATGATGTGAATATCATCGTCCTCTTCAATCCTTGATTTCTTTCATCTTTTTATACTCTGTTTTACCACCGACCACATCATATTAGCGATGCATATCTCTCAATCTTTGATATCAAGTCATCCCTGAGGCCACGATATCATCATGAAGTTTGAGGATAAAAAAAGAGGTGTCATTGACTTAATCGGGGGTCAAGGCTTGTTTTCTTTTTTCATTTACTTAAAATTGATACGGTGACTGACTAACATTACCGAAACAGCGAAAACCCATGGAATTCATCCTCTTCCTACACCCACGTATTTAAACCCAAACTTTTCCAAATCTTCCTTGTTAAACATGTTTTTTCCGTCAAGGAAGATCTTAGTTGCCATTTTTTCTGCAATCTTTTTAAAGTTGATTACTTTAAAGATCTCATGATCGGTCCCTAATACTAAAGCGTGAGCATTTTCGACAGCTTTTTCTAGATTGCTTTCACTTTTGATACTTTCTCCCTTAAAATGAAGAGATGGGATGTAAGGATCATAATATAACACTCGTGCTTTTTTCATCTTCAATAATTCATAAAATCTCAGTGATGGAGATTCTCTTGGGTCAGCTGTGTTCTTTTTGTAGGATATACCAAGTAGGATAATTTTGGCATCTCGTAACGGGACCTTTTCTTCGTCCAAGGCATCTCGTAACAAGTTTAGCGTGAAATAGGGCATTTCATCATTGATTCGCATTGCCAAGGAAACTAGGTCGAAGTAATATTCAAATATCCGTCCTCGTTCTATCAAGTACCAAGGATCCACGGGGATGCAATGCCCACCAACGCCAAGGCTTGGCCAAAAGGGCATGAATCCATAGGGCTTCGTGCTTGCTGCTTGGATGACTTCCTTGGCATCGATGCCCTCTATTTGGCAGTATTGAGCAAACTCATTGATATATGCTATGTTAATGGCCCTAAATGCATTTTCAAGCATTTTTACGGCTTCAGCAGTTTTTTCATCTCGAACAAGGACCACTTTCTTGATAATCTGTTGATATAATCTAGCAGCTTTCTTTCCACATTCTTTCGTGTATCCTCCGACAATTTTTGGGATATCTTCTATTTTCCATTTGCTCCCAGGGTCTATTCTTTCGGGACTGTAAGCTAGATGAAAATCCTTTCCAGCAGTGAGTCCAGATTCTTCTAAAATGGGCTTCAATACTTCTCTAGTGGTTCCTGGATAGGTAGTACTTTCAAGGATGACGAGGTCACCCTTCTTTATGACCTTGGCGATTTCCCTTCCCACGGAAATGATTGGAGTTAGAATGGGTCTTTTTTTCTCATCAATGGGAGTTGGCACGGAAATGATGTAAGTGCTTGCTTCTTCCTTCACGTTCTCATCTATTTTCAAGGTTGCTCTCAATTTACCAGATTCTACTGCGTTTTTTAGTTCTTGGTCCAAGTATTTGGCTTCAATGAGATAATTGTGGCCTTTATTGATGGAGTTTATCTTGTTTTTATCGATGTCTATTCCAATCACTTTATACTTTTTAGAAAAGGCGATTGCCATTGGTAATCCTACATAGCCTAATCCAATTATGCAAACTGTCATTGAGAATCAGTCCTTTCCTTGTTCAATTAAACGAACGTGGTTTTGGCTTTTATGCTTGTAGGATGTGTGAAAAATAAGAAGTAGAAAAGGTATTAAGTTTTGTCCATTCCTTGTTCCATATCAAAAAGATCTATCATCTCATCGTGATAACTGAAACGTCAGCACTTAATTCTCGATGTAGAAATTGACTAGGGCAAGATTACAGCACGAAAGGGAATAAAAGTAAAAATGAAAAAAAATATGGTTGTCATCGATTTTGTTTAGGTGGTGTTAAAAGTAGAGGATGTTCTGGTCTAAATAGAGCTTCGATTTGTGCTTTCCACTGGAGAAATTCCTTTCCAGGTTGCTCTGGATAATTCAAGTAAAGTTGTCTGGCTTTTTCCATCTTGTCTACAACTTTCTTAAGATCTCTCAAGAAACTAAGCATGTGCCTTGCTCTAAATACTCGCTTGGCTTTTTCCATGATACTCATATTGAAGGTTGCATCGGAATTAAGTGCCAGAAAATCATTTTCAGTGAGAATTTGCTTTTCCATGAGATCGGTAAGTACTTGATTATCGAGGGTGATGACGAAATCCTTCATGATAGCTAGAGGTCCGTTTTTAGCTCCAGAGGTAATCATATAATGCCTCGCATAGGGCCATAGTCCAGCTGCTGAGACGTCGTCCTTTTCAATGGCTTGCGCTGCATAGTGGACAGCGAGTACACCACTGATGTGAGACTGTCCGATGCCTCCACCATCGGTAGGTTTCACGCACGTGCCAGCATCTCCAATGAGCATGACACCATTCCACACGAGTGAATCCATTGGTCTTCTTAATGGGATCCTCCAGCCTCCTTTGTGGATTACTTTCGAGTTTTTATACATTTCTTCATTAAGCTTGAGATAATATTCAAATTGTTTTCTCGTGTTTGGGTAATTTCCGATTTTCGTTACTCCTAGTCCAACATTCACGGAGGTTTCACCACGGGGAAATTCCCACAGGTAGCCTCCTGGTACTATTTTTTGGTCAAAGAAGATGCGGAGAAACTCTGGGTCGTCATAATGAAATTGATCAGGATCAAAATCTCTGATTTCGCGATAAGCATTGCATTCGTCTTTTGGTAGCAGCTGGATGTCCATGTGCGTTTTGCTTGGGTCCAACGCGGTTCTAATGATTGCATTTATTCCAGATGCATCGATAATGACCTTTCCTCTGAATTCTTTTGTTTCACCATTTTTGGCTTTTGCCTTAACACCGACGACTCGGTCATTTTCGACTATTGGCGAGGTAACTCTCATGTTGTCGATGAAATCTACTCCGTTATCCAATGCTTGTTTTAAGACGCGTTTTCCGTACTTGAATCTGTCAATGATCCAGGGTTCGCCATCTCTATCAATGATCGTATATTTCATTTTTCGTCCAGGAGAATATAAATACGTTCCTTTAATCTTTATTTCTATTTCCTCGCCGTGTGGGGGTTTCAAACTGGTTCCCGTAGCTTCTTTGATGAAATCCCAATAATACTTGCTGGTAGCATCCCCACAGACTTTCACGGCGATTTGTTCCATTGGTAGACGATCAATGACTAATGTTTTTAGTCCTAGTTCGGCTGCATGAAAGGCTGCAGGAGCTCCACCAGTTCCACCGCCGACTATAATTATATCGTACGTTGACATGTTCTTTTTCACCAGTTAGTTCATTTTTCTCTCAAGTGTTGGAGAAAAAAGGATTCTTCACTTTCAGTTGATTCATGCACGTTTTTATATCTTCTGATGTGGTGGTGCGTGATTGGGCATGCTCCTACTATCTAATGGGAGAAACGAACGAAATAAAATTATTTACATCTGAATTAGGGGGACTTAGAAAAATAAATGGAGAAAAATTGGTAAAATGGTGATTGACAGTTCATCAGAGCGATAATTCTAGTGTCCATCCTAGATCCTTGATGAGTTGTACGGTTTTTTCCACATCTTCTAAAGAAAATCGTGAGATCGTAATTTTTCCAGATACTTCAGGTTTCGTCTTGATCTCGATGATGACGGGTTTTTTGATTTTTCTGATGTTTTCTGCAAGCTGTGTTTCTTGTTTTAATCGATAAAGAATTTCTTCAGATGTCGTGATGTGCATTCCCGCAAAAGGATTGATCCAATCATAGGGTGGTAACTCACTTTCTGGTGGCTTTTTTAGTAATATTTCGATATTTTTCTCGATATTTTTCCCAGCAAAAGAAATTATTAGATCGCCTTCACTTGAAAAATTCCATGATGCCGTTTCAATGGCACCTGTAGAGAAGTTCGTGAGGATGCCTTCATTGTTTTTAACTAACTTGCTGAATCGATAACTGATTTTTTCTAGTTCTTTGAATAGAGATTCAAGCTCATTCGGAATATTTTCATTACTTTTAGGCAGTGTCGTTTTTTCTACACTTGGTATTTTATGTTCTTTTTGAACTGAGGCATCGCTGACATTCGTGTGGGATATGGAGGTAGGCCTGATTTCTGATAGTGGTTCTTCGGTACTCTTGGATGGAATTGAAGCCAAGCTTTCACTGATTTTTAACTCCTCTTCTTCAAAGATTTGCTTTTGTCGTTGTTCTTTTTCTTCGATGATAGATATTTGTTGCTCAGTCATTTCTCGTGCTGATTTAATCTTTCTTTTTAGCATTTTTATTTGATTAATTGTTTTTTCTAGTTCTGCTATCGTTTTTGGGAATCCTTTTTCAGATAGGGCTTCATCAATCATTTGGTCGACAATTTGATGATACTTGATTTCTGGGAATCTCATATTGGTAGTGTTGATTGTTGATACGGCTAGCATTTCCATTGAAGCTTGTCTTAAAGATTGCTGTGCATTCAATAGATGCTTTCGTGCTGATACTAATGGTTCTTTCGAAAACAGTTCAGCAACATATTCTACTGGTTTTTTTTCCTGGTAAATCGATTCAGCTTGCTTGACCAATTGTATCGTCATTGTTAATTTTTGTTCTGCTACCGTTAGTGCTTGGAGTACATTTTCGATGTGCTCTTTTTCTTGAACTTGGAGAGCCTTTTCCATCTTAACCTCTTGGAATGTCTTTCTGGCCTTTTCCATACTTGGTGAAGCAACTTTTTCACTTAATTGGAGGTTATATTGCTCAAAAACCTCGTGCAGCCTAGGAAGCTCTTGCTTGGCTAACTGAATTTTTCTTCTCTTTTCTTGTAGGAGATCTAATTGTCTAATGACGTTCAATCGTTCTTGTTTTATTTCTTTTTCTTTTGCTAGGGCTGCTAAGTATTCTTGTTGTTCTTTTTTCTTGAGTTGCTGAAGGTTTCCTTGGATCATTGCTTTAATTGCTTTCCAGGATAATCCTTCGAGTTCCTTGACATCGAGTTCTTCTCGAGCTCGCCATCTTACTATTCGTCGAATTTCTTTTTCAATTTCTGCTAGATCGTTTCTTAATTTCCGGATTTGTTGGTTCACGGCATCTTCTTCTGCAATCAATGTTTCATATTCTTGTATTTTTGCCTCTATTTCATTAATGTTTGCTAGTGATGCAGAAGATTTGCTGATTTTTGGTGGTTTAGTGCTTGTCAATTTCTGTCTTTGGGGTAATCGGACACGCGCTCCACATTGTGAACAAAACTTAGCACCGGGCCTCAATTCAGAACCGCAGTTTACGCAAAAGGGCATGATCATCACCAACTGTGAATGCTCTTACATGAATAAGATATAAAGTTCATTGTTAAAAAGATATTCAGTGAGGAATGAAAATAAGGACAAGCTGAGAGCCTTCGCAACAATCTAAAGTCACTTGGTAGTTCTACCACTAAAATCAAGTGGAACCAGGATTTCAAGAAGGTGATTTCTATGAAAGAAGTCCATATCATTGTTCCAGCTGGTGAAGGATATCTTTTAAGAGAAGCATTGTTGAAAGAGTTTCGGTATGTCGATTTAGTTGATGGTATGACATCAGATCACTTGATCATTACGGTTAGTCCAGCAAAAGTAGGATCTTTGCTTTCTTACTTGCAGAAGATGGGTGTTGGTCTTAGATACGGGACGATTAGCGTCAAAGACGTGAGTTTTAGAATTCCACGACTTTCTGCGAGGCATCGAGAAAAAGGACGGATTTCCATCGAAGAAATGGAGGTAGGAATGCAAGCAAATGCCGAATTATCCTTGGCTTTTTTAGTGTTCGTCATTGCTAGCGCCGTCATTGCATCATTAGGCTTGATTGCAGACAACATCGTGGCTGTTGTCGCTAGCATGATTGTCGCACCATTTTTAAGTCCAGTCTTAGCGGCATCTTTTGGAATTGTTCTTAATGACTGGACCTTGTTGAAGAAAGGCTTGCAAACAGAAGTCATTGGTATATTATTGGCTATTTTCATCGGATTATTCGTTGCTATCATCCTTGGTTCTGATTGGCTTACTCATGAAATGTCCATTCGAACAACAGTGAGTCTCTTGGATTTGGTCATTGCTATCGTTTCTGGCATAGCCGTGGGAATTGCCTCTAGTGAACAGCAAGATGTACCAGTCATTGGTATTGCCGTGGCGGCGGCATTAATGCCTCCCGCAGCTAATACTGGAATTCTTTTGTACATGCAAGCTTGGAATCTGGCCTTGGGAAGTTTCTTTTTGTTGTTCGTGAATGTTTTGTCCATCCACTTAGTGTCTCTCTTGATTTTTTGGATTAGAGGATTTAAACCCACGGTTGCTTGGAGAGCACGAGCGCGCACGATTCGATTACGGCAAAACTTGTATTATTTAGTATCAGTCATCTTCATTTTAGTCATTCTAGTCGCTGGTTTCTTTTCGATTAGTTTCAATCAAATACGAGAGCAATATCAAGTACGAAACGTGATTCAAGAAGAATTTACCTCGGAGAATATGACCATTCTGAATCCACCAATGATTTTCATTTCTGATACCCACATCAAGGTATCGCTTACCCTTCAGTACGTTGGCACCGATGTTAGAGTGATACAACAGCGGATAGCATCTGCAGATGATCGCATCACCAAGATTACTGGTAAATCCACGACGATTGAAGTGTTCGTGATATTTGTCTCGAAGATGCAATCTACTACGTGATTTCGCCCTTGAAAGGAGTTTCATCATTCTTGTTTCGTGATTGACCTTCTGGTCATCCTTCGATGGATAATACAATAAAAGACGTTCCCAGTAATCCGTCTATGACTAGGGTTGTTAGGATGATGAAAATGGTGATGATGATCTTTCGCCAACCTCTGCTGGTGATAGAATAGGCGATGGTTGCTACCACCGTGAGTGTTGCGACGGTCATCAATAGAGTTACTAGGTCGAAAGTTGGGGAAAAGGGCTTGAGCACATCTGCAAGTGCCAATGGCGTGAGATACACAAATGTTCCAATCCAGCTTCCGATAAAGAAGCCAAAGATCTCTAAGACGTTTCGGTCTTCGCCGTGTAAGCGAAAAGTCATTGGTTTTTTGGAGAAGAAACTGGTGATTTGTTCACCAAAGACCCATCCCCAACCCAGGATGGCGGTCAATAGGATGGCCATGTAACATCCATAGAACGTGATGCCCAATCCGATGAGAATGAAAGATAGCATCAAGAGATCTTCAAAGAAATTCTTCTCTACCTTTCCGAAGAAAAAGAAACTACTTGATGTTTCTGGATCTTGCGTGATGACACTAAGAATGTAGGCGGAAAATACGAAATTTAGGAGTGGAAGGCTGATGTTAAGCATCCAGCTCTTTCCAGCCGTGGCATCGTAAAGAGTCCAAAAAAGAACCCACGAAGCAATGAAGAGGTGATTCAGTCGCGTTCCTACCTCTGTTGAGATCCATTCTCGACTATGTAACCAAGACAACGTGGCGTAACCAGCCATTCCGTACATGAGGGTGACGATGGTGACCGTGATGTTCCATAACAAGACACTTGTTTCACTTGCACCATATAAGGAAAGCACTTCTTGACCCCCATTGTTACATGAGCAACTGACTAATCGAAGGTTTTTAAAGTTGCATCTTTGATCGTTACATGACGGACGGCATTATGGTTTGGTTCATGGCATCCAAGGAAATAGAAGATAAGAATGCCTCATTTACCCTGAAGCAAGAAATTCTTCGGAAATCATTTCATTCTTCAGTTTTCTTGTTAGTAATAGCACCTTTTTTGCTCGATGTAATGCTCATAAAGTTCTTACTTTTCTCGTCATTGGTAGTTGCCGTGATCATTGAAATGTATCGATGGAAGAATCCGTCCACTTGGATCAACTTCTTGACACGTAAGGAAGAAAGAACTGGCGTGGCAAATTATCCCTTTACCTTATTGACATGGTTCGTGGTGGCCTTGCCAGCCGAGTTTTGGTATCCATACGTGGTGGTCACGCTGTCTACCATTCCAACATTATTGGGGGATGCGGTAGCTGCGGTGATTGGTAGAAGTATGGGCCGTCATAAGCTGCCGTTAGCTAGGAAAAAAACCGTAGAAGGAACAATAGCTGGATTTATTAGTGCTTTTTTGCTTGCTGTTGGATTGCTTTGGTTAGAAAAAGAGTCTAACATGCTACTTGCGGTCTTCCCCGCAGTAATATTCTTCTTGATGGATTTTCTAGAGGATTTGCCTCCTTGGTTTTCTGACAATATGCTTTCTGCATTAATTACCGCATTAGGTCTTAAACTTGTTTTTTTCCTGAAATGAAAAACGGCTTTTTCAATTATGAGTAGTTGTCGATCTACTTGTTGTGGAAAGTTCGAATCAAGCGAAATATTGCAAGAGGGGCTGATGAGGATAATGAAGAAAATTTATGAAGGAAAAGCTAAAATTGTTTATGAATTGGATGATACGGCTGAAGAATGCCTCATTGAATATAAAAATTCATTGACAGCGTTTGATGGTACGAAAAAAGACTCGATTGCTGGAAAGGGATCACTAAATGCGAGAATAAGCGCTAAGATATTTGAATTTTTATCGAATAATGGTGTCGATACTCATTTCGTGAAATTAGAAAATTTAGGTGAAGATCGGTTTGCCCATGTTTGCAAGAAGGTCACCATTCTTCCATTAGAAGTCGTTTGTCGAAACATTGCTGCTGGAAGCTTTTCAAGAAGATATGGAGTGCAAGAAGGTACTCCCTTGAAAAATCCTGTCATTGAATTTTTTCTTAAGAATGATGCTCTTCATGATCCTCTCATCACGGAACAAGGTGCAGTTTCCTTGGGACTCGCCACTCCCACGGAGATTGAATATCTCAAGACACAAGCCTTACTCATCAACGAACTTTTGAGATATTTCTTTGATAGACTCGGCCTGATTTTGGTGGATTTCAAGTTGGAGTTTGGGAGAACATCGGATGGTAGAATCCTTCTAGCTGATGAGATTACTCCAGATACTGTACGAATATGGGATAAAAAGACCCTAGAAATAGTTGATAAGGACCGTTTCAGGCGTGATCTAGGAAACGTGCTTGGTGCCTACGAAGATTTGTGGAATAGAATTCAAGATAACCCATTAATAGTCGGAGAACATCCGTCGTTAAAATTTCACGTGTTTTTTTCAGTTAGAATGCACCCAACCGTTCCAGATTCAAGTGGAATGATCCTTAAGAGGGCTCTTGAGTGGATGGGTTTTGGAGCGGTCTCTCATGTCGTTTCTGGAAGGTTGATGCGGATTACTTTTACTAATGCAATGTTGAATCACGAGTTAGTAACAAGGTTAACTGATGTTGCACAAAATATGCTAACTAATCCAGCAATTGAAGAATATCTGATGTCATTCGAGGTAGAAAGCGGAACTAGCTTGCCCCTTATTAAAGAATCCATCAAGCGTGATTAAATGGGAAAATCTTTGTTGAATGTGATCTTTTCATTCTCAGATGTCCATTTTTTCCGCCATCAATTTATTTAGGGGGATTTTTTTGGTCGCAATACTTGAAGTTATGACCCAACCAGATTTGTTAGATCCAATGGGCGAGGCAATAAAACGACGCGTGCAGTATGATTTAGGAATTCAATTAAAATCGGTGCGCACGAAGAGAATCTACATCATTGATATGGATCTGACTGAAGACGAACTAGAATTGGCAAGAAAAAAAATATTTACAGATGAATTAGTTGAGATGTCATCTTTTGAAGGGCTTGTTGTCCCATTCGAATATGTGATTCAAGTATCTTGGAAACCGGGCGTCACGGATACTACTGGCCGGGTAGCAGAAGAAGCCTTGAAGGATTTATTCAAAAGAGAATTTAAAGAAGACGAGAAAGTCTATACAGTCTTTCAAATTTGTATTAATACCTTTTCTCCACTCTCAAAAAAAGAGTTAAAAGAGATAGCTAGCCTTTATTCGAATGATCAAGTTCAAAACGTGTCTATTTATGAAAAAGAGGATGATATCTCCATCACGATTCCACGAGTGACTTTAAAGCAAGAACCACGGATTGATTACATTAACCTAAACGTGTCTGATGAGGAATTGATGAAAATTAGCGAGTCTAGAAAATTAGCTCTTAATTTGACGGAAATGAAAGCCATTCAGCAGTATTTCAATCGGAAAGACGTGATAGAATATCGAAGAAAAATAGGGATGAAACAGCAACCAACTGATGTTGAATTGGAAATTTTAGCCCAAACTTGGAGCGAGCACTGCAAACATAAGATTTTTCACTCTTTAATGACAGATGTGAGGGGAAACATCTTTGAGGGAATTAATGGAGATGAGGATGAATCTCTTGAAGAAGTAATTCAGTGCGGTGGCAATGTTGTGAGAGATGCTCGTGGGAGAATACAAAAAATCGTCATTAATAGCATTTTTAATACCTACATCAAAGCACCGGCCTTGGAATTAAAGGAAAAACTTCCTTGGATACGAATTATTCTGGAAGATAACGCTGGTGCTGTTGACTTTGATGACAAGTGGTTATACACGTTGAAATGGGAATCTCATAATAGTCCCTCAGCAATTGAGACTTATGGTGGGGCATATACTGGAATAGTTGGTGTATATAGAGATCCAATAGGAACTGGACGTGGTGGAAAAATCATTGCTGGTTTTTGGTCTTTTCACACTGGAAGCCCATTTTATGATGGTGAGTTGAGACCGCATCTTCATCCACGACAAATTTTGGAAGGTGTGAGAAAGGGCGTCGAGGACGGAGGAAACCGAAGTGGCAATCCTACAGTATGGGGCTTCGTGTACTTTCACGATGGATTCATTGGAAAGCCTTACATCGGTGTTGGCGCCTCAAGTTTGATTCCAAGGGAGATTAATGGTGAGCCTGGGTGGGTAAAAGTTATCAGACCTGGTGATTTGGCGATAGTGGTTGGGGGAAGGGTAGGAATAGATGGAATACATGGTGCCACGGAATCATCCTTGGAGGGCGGTTCTCACATTTCGTCAAGTCATGTACAGATAGGAGATGCTTATTTACAGAAAAAAGTGCAAGATTTTATCATAGATGCCAGAGATCTTGGACTATTCAAGGCCATTCAAGATTTTGGAGCTGGAGGTATATCTTCAGCTTTCGGTGAGTTGGCAGAACTTACCAATGGTGCAGAGCTAGATATTAGTCGTCATCCGGTGAAATATGAGGGGTTGCATCCTTGGCAGATAATGGTCTCAGAATCACAAGAAAGAATGGGTCTAACGGTTCCTCCAGAAACACTTCCCGATTTAGTGAGATTAGCAGCTAAGCATGATGTTGAACTTGCAGTCCTCGGTAAATTTACAGATGATGGAAAATTTTACGTGACTTATGGGGACCTTCCTTGCGCATGTTTGGACATCGACTTTCTTCATCATGGAGATCCTCGCTATGAATTAGAGGCAGAATGGCTCACTCCAGAAGAAAGAGGTCTTCAAGAACCACTTCTTCCAGAACAAGTTGATCTCTCAGGAATATTGAAACAACTGCTCTCTAGTGAAAACATTGCTAGTTATAATTACATCGTGAGGCAATTTGATCATGAGGTGCAAGGAGGCAGTGTCATCAAGCCACTAGTTGGAGTTAATGAAGATGTACACGGTGATGCATCCGTAGTAAGGCCAGTCTTGGACTCATTTCGAGGAATTGCCTTTGCAACTGGTGATAATCCAGATTTGGGAGCCATAGATACCTACCATATGGTTCTCTATAACATGGACGAGGCAATAAGACGAGTGATTGCTGTTGGGGGTGATTTGAGACAAATCCCCTTGAATGATAATTTTGGATGGCCGAGTCCATTGCCTGGAGAGAATAATCCAGATGCCAAGTACAAGGCTGCGCAACTCATTAGAGCAGCCAAAGCCTTGGCGGACGGAATGCGAGAATTTGAAACACCTTGTATCTCTGGGAAGGATAGTATGTTTATGGATGCAGTGGTTCCGACTAAAAATGGTGGTCAACGACGAGTCTCGGCACCTCCAATCGTTCAAATATCAGCAGCAGCTCTCATTGAAGATGTGCGTTTTTGCCTTACAATGGATCCCAAAAAATCTGGCGATCTAATTTACATTCTTGGCCTTACTAAGAACGAACTAGGTGGTTCTGAATATTATAAGTTGTTAGGGACAGTTGGAAGAAATGTGCCTATCGTGAACATTCAAGAAAATAAAAAAATATATCAAAAACATTCTGAAGCCGTGAAGCGTCTCCTTCTCGAGTCTTCTCACGGAATTTATCGTGGAGGTCTTGGCGTTCATTTGGCTTTGATGGCAATTGCTGGAGATCTAGGGATAGAGGTAGATCTACGAAAGATACCTACATCGGGAATCAGTAGAGATGATCAGGTTTTATTTTCACAGTCCCCTGGAAGATTTTTAGTAACGATAGATCCTCAAAATGAAAAAGAATTCGAACGTCTCATGAAAGGAATCATCTTCTCGAAGATAG
>JAJRXH010000635.1 GCA_024276395.1 archaeon | reverse complement strand
TTTCTTTTTCCCCTAAAGAAAATGATGAGAATTTTCACGATAAAGGAAGAAATTACAAAGATCACAACAATGAATGTAATGATTCGTGTATTACGTAAAAGATAACATTTTTATATGATGAGAAATCAATTTTACACGTGGGATGGGAGGTCGTGATGCGGCGCTTCATGGTTGCATTCTCCTGCAACCATCTACCTCCATTCCTACTTTTAAACATCTTCTACCAAAAATGGATATCTTCTACCAAAAATGGATTGGACGACTTTTTTCTCATTTCTAGCTAGATGATGGAGAAGATTTCACGGTTGCCTTCTTTCACCCAAAAAACCATTTTTAAGATCTGAAGTCTCGCACGAAACTAATTTTGAAATCTCGTTTTCTCAATCCTTATTAAGTGCAATTCCAAATGACCACTCGAGTCAAGATGTCGCGGAAAAGAAAGAAAGACAAGATTGGCACGAAAACCAGTTCCTTTGGATCATCTGGGAGATTTGGACATGATTCATCCGAGTTTTACCGGAGCAAGCTATATGAAGGATTGCCTAGTGAATGCGAGGAAAGCAGCATCAAGGAAAACAAGTTTCCTCTTAACCTGATCAATCACATCTTCTGCAAAAGCAGTGAAACCATGGAAGAAATACCAGATAATTCCGTCCACTTGGTAATCACTTCTCCTCCCTATAATGTAGGAAAGGAATACGAAGAAGGAATGACTCTTCAAGAATACCGTGCATTTCTTTCAAGCGTATTTAAAGAAGCATACCGAGTTCTTGTCCCATGAGGAAGGGCTTGCATCAATGTGGCCAATCTTGGCAGGAAACCTTACATTCCCTTGCATTCGTTTCTCATTCAAGATCTCCTTGAGATAGGCTTTTTAATGAGAGGTGAAATCATTTGGGACAAAGGTGCTGGTGGTTTGTCCTCAACCGCATGGGGAACGTGGTGTTCTGCAAAAAACCCAACACTCCGTGATGTACATGAATACATTCTTGTTTTTTCCAAGCATCTATATTCCCGTAAAAAAACGCCTCCCAAAGAAGACGACATCACGAAGGATGAATTCTTAGAAGCAACTCAGAGCGTGTGGAGATTCAATCCAGAATCAGCACGAAAGATAGGACATCCAGCACCCTTCCCCCTTGAATTACCGAGGCGACTCATCAAACTTTATTCATTCACTCAAGACATCGTGCTTGATCCTTTCATGGGAAGTGGAACGACAGCTCTCGCTGCCTTGATGCTTGGACGTTCCTTTATCGGGTATGAAATCAATGAAGAATACGTGAACCTTGCCAATTTTCGAATCAAGAATTTTTTAATGGAACGTGCGTCAACACTCTCGAATTTCTTGGCACGTGAAGAAAATGCAAGATCCTAAGGAAAAGATCCTTTGCATCATAAATTAACCAAAACAACAACAATGCTCAAGAAAAACCATGAATATCTTTTAAAGATAAGAGGCGGCCGGGAGTTTTGAAGTTCATCGAATGAAGCGCTGTCAAAAACACAATGTTATCCTAAAACCTACTTAAAAAAGACCAACACGTGATGCAACAACCAGCTGAATCTTTTTAACGTGAATTACCATTATGATACGTGGAATGAACACGAAAACAAACATCATCCGTGATTATCTCAAAGCAATCTCTGTTGTTGAAGAAATTCTTCGCCCACAATTATCAAAGCACGTAACTGATCAAGATGTACGGAAAATTGCTGGACAAATCTTTCTTCAATTACTTGTAATTGATCACCTAGTTGATTTAGGAGTAATAAAAGACGAATGTTTAATTAAAGACATAAAAGCTAATGAATGTTCAATTCTTGAAGACAAAAACCTTCACCTTTCAAGATATCTCTTAGCATTACTTGACAACAATACGTCACCAATCGTAGATGGAAACAAAGAGAACAACATGATAAACCACCCTTTGGTCGTGATGAGTCACGAAGTCATTGATCAATTCTTAAAACTTCCAAATAACGTGTTTTTCAGGAATCTAAACAAAAAACAAAGAAATAAAGGAGAAGATCGCGATATCTTTACCGTGATTAACGAGCTAAAAAAAAGTGGAACAGAAATTTCCGGAGAAATCATCAGTAACTTGGGAGAACAAATTCTTTTTCAAGATGAAAGAAAGAAAAAAGGTGTGTTCTATACTCCAAAACAACTGACTGACCACATGAGCAACATTGCTATTAAACAATACTTGCTGAAGAGAGTTAAAGGACAATTCACCGATGTTAACGAGGACGATTTGGACGCTTTCATTCAAAACGCCCAAAAAGACCACCTTCTCTACCTATTAAGCGCTCTCACTAATCTAAAAATCTTAGACATTGCCATGGGAAGTGGACATTTCCTAGCTAGTTGTGCCCAGGTGTTACTCCAAGTCCATCGGAAATTGCTAAAACGAATTGAAAGTATTGGAGTCAAGAAAAATCTGAAAAATGCTTTTAAAAACCGGTGCTGTAATGTCGTCATTCCAACAGAGTTTCGAAGGCACATCTTTATTCATGTGTTATATGGAGTTGACATCAGCGAATGGGCAGTACGATTAGCAAGAGCACGATTATTCTTGCTCTGGTTAACCCAGTCGCTGAAAAAAAAAGAGAAAGAGAAATTAGAAGAACTTGAAACTGAACTTTTCAATAACTTGAAAGTCGGTAATTCCCTACTAGGTTTCACGACCATCTCCGAGGTCGAGAAATTAACGAAAAAAAACGAGTACTTCAATGTTTTCAAGAACCAACCATCAAGAATGCCAAATCAAAAGACAAATCCGCAAATTAAGAAAAAAACACTCGATATCCTTTATTGGGACTATCTTTCCAAATCACGAAACACGGAAGATCAAGAGAAATTAAGCTTAAATCTTTTCCATTGGTTTAAAGAATTCCCAAGCGTGTTCAAAAACATAAACAACTTGGTAGATTTGGAAAACAATCACGATGATGAAGGTTTTGACATCATAATTAGCAATCCACCCTTTCTAAGTATCAAGTCAAGTAAAACGCCAAAAGATGCCATAAAACCAGCAATTTTGAGGCGTCTTTACGGAAACGTGCAAGATATCTATGAATGCTTCGTCCAGAGAGCCGACCAGTTACTTTCACCAAAAGGAATTGGTTGTCTCATAGTACCCAATAATATCATTCACGCGATGCCAACTGAGTTCGAGCAGAAAATAATTTTCTTTGAGAATCTTGGTGAACGAGTCTTTCCAGACGCTCACGTGATCCCAGTTGCCATCATCACGTGGCAAGGAAAAAATCGTCCCATATCAGAACAAATGCTGCTAAAAAATTTGATCAACCTGCCAAGAAAACTAGATAATCTTGAGAAGAAAACATCCCTTCCCATCCCTAGTCTAAGATGGCTCAAAAAACATCCCATTATCACCAAAATACAAAGTAATTGCTTCACTCTATCTGAAATGGGAGCTAAAATAACAAGAGGAGAGGAAATAGGAAAAAAAAGTCTCGTAAAAAAGAGACAATCCTCATCCAACATCATCCCCGTTTTCACTGCTATGAACATGCGATTCTATGGTTTGAATGAAGCCACTCATTTTCTTGATCCCTCAATGATTAAGAAGGACTTCTATTCTCACTTGAAGATTGGATTTAGTATTTCCTTTCGTAATAGAATCAAATGTTGTTATGTGGGGTCAAATGTCACTCTAAAATCAATCATTAATGTCTATCAACTCGATGAAAACCTAATCTGGTGGGCTCTCCTCTTCTATAATTCAACTCTTTTCGATTTTTATCACCGTTGTCTCATTTCATGGTATCAAGAAAAAAGAACTAATACCATCCAAAAAATCAGGGAATATCCTCTTCTTCCTTTATCAGCAGCAAGTGAATGTAAAGGTCTATTGAATCTTTCACGTATTCTTTCAATCATTCACCTCCCTCATCTCCATCATCTAGTCGACCTTAGTATTCTAGAATTATATGTCGGCGATTTGCTTCACCATCGAATCTACAAAGATAAAGATATGGTAGTTACTAACTACCTAAATGAAGTTTTCTCCACTATCAACATCCCTCCTCAGTTACTTACCAGCTATCCTCCACCCTTCACATCCATTAATGATGCCACGATTCTTTCCAAGTTTAAAGAACATATATTACACGTTCAAAGAAATCTTTGGCAGTCTAGACTACCTCAAGTCATCCAAAATAGAGTAAGATTTTTAGAAAAACAAGAAAGAAAATTGCTTCATTTAAAATTATAGAATGTCAAAAAAGGTTGAAACAGCACGAAAAGTGATCTGCAAGATGATTCCTTCAATCAACACTACAGCTAATCATATGGTTCTGGGCTAATGCTTCGAGAGTTATTCAGTCATCCTCATCATTTAAAAGATAATTTTTAAAAATCCACTCGATCCTTTAAATGCTCCAAGGAGAAGTGAATAACTCTCTCCAAATAAACATATATGATCTTCAACAACTTATAAATATGCTTGATCAGTTTTTATTGCCAGACAAATCATCTTTAGACGAAAACATTTTTATATTCTATTTGCGTAACATGGTCACGAGGCCTTGAGCCTTGAGGTGAAAAAAATGATACCTGCCAAAAGAACCATACTTGTCATGGGATTAATCTTTGTGTTCTTGCTAGGGATGGGCTTAACTGTTGTACAAGCTGACATGTACGATGATGTGATGAAAAACAAAAAACTTGTCATGGGAAGCGACACCACATATCCACCATTCGAATTTCAAGCAGAAAACGGCAGCTACATCGGTTTTGATGTTGATTTAGCCAAAGCAATCGCCGATGAAATGGGGGTGTCTTTAGAGGTCAAATCTGTCGCCTGGGAGAGCATCATCCCTGGTCTCCAAGCTGGCGATTTCCACATTCTAGTTTCAGCAATGACCATCACCGAAGAACGTGCTAAGCAAATTGATTTTACTTGTGCTTATTATAACAGTAGCCAGGCAATTCTCGTGAAAGCTGGAAATCCCAAGAACATCAAGTCTGTAGAGGATCTCAACAACTCACAGGTCGTCATTGGCGTACAAACAGGAACAACCAGTGACATTTTCGCCACTGATCACTTGACTCAAGCTGGAAACATCAAGAGATACGAACAATTCACGCTTGCCTTGCAAGCCCTCGATGCGGGAGAGGTCGATGCCGTACTAGGAGACTTGCCAGTTGTTGCTTATGCCAGCCAGACTGGCGAGGTAAATGGTGAGGTAATAGGAACTTTTGGTACACCAGAATACTTTGGTATCGGCATCAAAAAAGGCGAAAAGAAGCTATATGATGCTGTCACGGATGCACTCAAGACCTTGTTCAGCAACGGCAAGTATTCTCAGATTTATAAAAAATGGTTCGGCATTGAACCTGATCTATCATCTTGCTATCTAGTCATCGAACCCAGTGAAGAAGGAGGAGCACCTGGATTCGAAGCCATCATACTCACCTTTGCACTTCTCCCGTTCGCAGCAATTACCATTTATCAACGAAGAAAAATGAAACGTTAACAAACTTTCTGCCAAATCATCTTTCTTTTTTTCTTTTTTAGGAGAGATCCACTCTATAATGAATGAATTTTCCTTCATCATTCTTTAAAAACAAGACCAAGTAAATTTCCATGGGTGTTTATCGCATGGCCGCCATGAATGAAAGGATTGAATTTCTCATCTCTGTTTTCGTGCAACTGAGCGAATTTGCACAACTCACACTTCTCATCAGCTTGATAGGGTTAGTCATCGGGTTCATCATCGGTACCATCGTTGCCGTAAGTAGAAGCGTCCACATCCCCATTCTTTCTCAAATATTCACGATATACGTTGAAATCATGAGAGAAACTCCTCTTTTCGTACAAATATTATTCTGGCACTTTGGTTTACCCTATCTCACTGGTTATCAGCTACAAACCGATGTATGGAGATCAGCAATCTTAGCACTAGGACTCAATAGCGGTGCTTACCAATCTGAAATCATCAGAGCTGGAATTGAAGCCATCCCACATGGACAATGGGAAGCCTCCTTCGCGCTAGGATTCACCAGATTCCAGATATTCCGATACATTGTACTACCACAGGCATTAAGAATTGTCGTTCCCCCTTTAGCTAATGAATTCATTAACCTCATCTTGAATAGTTCCTTATTGTCAGCCATCGCGTTCCCCGAACTCACGTATCAAGGACGACAAATTTGGGCACGGACGTATCGTACCGCAGATGTCCTCTTCGTGATGATGACCTATTATTTCATCATGGCTTTCACGCTATCTCGAGTAATGAAACGAATTGAGAACACGCTCCAAATACCAGGTTTAGGTATGCAAAAACTTTGAGGGTGAAAAAGTGACGACTCAAGGTTACATAGTAGAAGTAATCAACTTGTATAAGTATTTTGGTCATGTCAAAGCTGTTGATGGGGTATCATTCAAGATCAAGCCAAAAGAAGTCGTGGTAATAATCGGTGCAAGTGGTTCTGGGAAAAGCACTCTTCTTCGCTGCATCAACCGTCTCATAGAACCAACAAGAGGACAAATTTTCATTGATGGAGAAGAAATTACCGCCCATAATGCAAATCTCACCAAAATCAGATCCAACATTGGAATGGTCTTCCAGCAATTCAACTTGTTTCCCCACTGGAAAGTAATCGACAACATCCGACGGCCATTAATGATCGTAAAGAGTTTAAACTTGGAAGAATCAACAAAAATAGCAGAGGAAATGCTTGCATTGATTGGCCTCAGTGACAAGGCTCAAGATTATCCCGCGCAACTCTCTGGTGGACAACAACAAAGAGTAGCAATAGGAAGAGCTCTTGCAATGAAACCAAAACTCATGCTCTTTGACGAGCCAACCAGTGCCCTAGACCCAGAACTAACTGGAGAAGTTCTCGCACTCATGAGAAAACTAGCAACCGAAGGAATGACGATGATCGTTGTTTCGCACGAAATGGGATTCGCTCGAGATGTAGCAGATCGAATCATTCACATGGACCATGGAAAGATCGTGGAGGAAGGACCAGCAAAAGAAATGTTCGAAAGACCTAGATCTGAACGTACTCGTCAATTCCTTCAACGAATTCTCAATCAATAGCAGTCATTAGACAAGAAAAGGCATCTTAAAGATGTTACCAGGGATGACCATCAAAGAATGACAAATCAGAGACGGCTTTTGATCGATTTCTTCCTTTTTCTCAGGTCGTAATGATATTTTATCGTGTCTTCCCCAGATCCTCTTCCAAAATAATGCCATTTTGGAAAATTAAAATCTGAAGTTATCGATTTTGGTGCTAGAAGCACGGCTTCCAAGAATGCTTCAAGATCAGGCACGTTATAAATGTTAACATCACATCTCCACCGTTCCATTCGGCTTAATACTTTAGATTTGTGGGGAGTCCTCCAATTCAGGGAAAATCGATTGATACCCCAATCTCTCAAGTGCTCAATGATCTCGCGAGCTTTCTCTCGTGCACCAATGATGAGAGGTGTCAAGAAATCAATTGGACACTGGATGATTGATCTCGGAAAACGATCTTTTATTTGTTGAAATCCTTGTTCTTCAATGAGTTCGATGTATCCGTTAAACCACAAGCGACTTTCTGGTATCTCAAGATCATTAACAAGAGAAAACACGGGATCTATTAATTTTTTTCCTTCTTTCAAATCAAACTTGATGCTTCTTCCGTGTCTCATTAACTCTGAGACAATAGCTTCTAGGGGGATGAGTTCTTCGTCTTCCATAAGAGGAGTCTTGTAGAAATCATCATGACGTACTATCAATTCTCCAGTAAAAGGATCTGATCGAACATCAACTTCAGCCCATCCAACATTTGAAGACAAAAATTGTCGCAAGTTTAAGCGATCATTAATTCCATGCCACACGAATTGGATATGAGGTGGAAGTTCGTCTTCGTGTATTAGCTCCGTCAGATCATAATAATTTCCACTTCTGGCAGCTTTAGGTACTGACCGTCGACTTGATTCAAACAGCGTGTGTGCATGCAACAATAAAATTTCTCTATCTTTATCTGCCTTTGAAATTGCCTTGAGATTAGCGGGCTCGTTATCCACGACTGCAAACACACGATACCCTCTTTCCTGGAAATACTGAAGTCCTTCTACTTTAGAAAAGGGCACATTAAATTCCCAGTCATTTTTATTCATATAAAGCATTTCACTCGAAAATTGCACACTATATTCTTCAGCCATGGCATTAAGGGATCTTAATGTCACATCTCTTAATGCTTCTGGTCTACCTGTATTTAAACCCACGAAAGTCAGAGGCTGCATTTGAAACCATCTTATCACGGCCAAAACACCTGGATAAGGCCGATGTGACTGGAAAATTGTCTCTGGTAGCCATCGACGAGTAGCATACCATTCCAAGACCCTTTCTCGTTCATTACTCGGCATTTTAATTTCTTGAAGAAGCTTTTGAACGGAGTTTTCATGATAACGAATGTCCTTAACTGTTAACTTCGTGAAATACCGAGTTCCATAGACGCGATCATACGCACGAAGGACATGAAGAATCATGTGGCGTAAATCAATTATCGTTCCATCAATATCAAAAATTATGAGTAATCGATCCCTTGGATAGTTTTTTCGCATGGAATGATAATGATGTGCCAGTTCTCTCATCCAATTGCTCATGAGAATGCAACCAACTTCAATGTTATCCTCGGTCATAGAAAATACAGTAAAGTTGAAATACTTATGCTAGCTGCAACTTCAGAGATGGAGGTCTCTCGTCACGATTTTCTCCATTAATGAACCAGTCCAGCTCATTCATGACTTGATTTTATAACAATTTTTCTACAACTACAGTTAAGGAAAGAATGACAAGGAAGTTATTAAGATGTAAGTTCTTTAACAAATCAGCAACAAGTTGTCGACAAAGGATTGACTGCATCCTTGTTACAAAAACATGGGAACGAGGAGCGATAATAGAACATAAATGAAAATGCTAAGTAATGAGGATGCTGGTAACGTTACCAGCCATGAGATGCCGATTTGCAAGACAGCTTCTTTCTGTATCGATGTTCTTCCAGCCCATCCAACACCAATGAGTGCCGCTACCAGAATGTGACTCCCTGACAACGGTAAACCACCTAAAGTACCAAAAAACATAATCAAGGAAACAGAAATGCTTGCAGAGAGTGCACTTAATGGGGATAATTCTGTTACTTCTGTCGAGAGCGTGCGAACGACTTTTCTACCAATGAGTAATAGCCCCAGTGCCATCCCAATGCCCCCAATGAGCAATACTATCCGTGGTGATAATTGTTGAATTCCTAGCAATTCTTGGATACCAATCAAAGGAGCCATGGCATTGGCGACATCATTCCCACCACGAGACAACGACGTGACAATGAGGAAAAAAGCCAAGAAATAAGCCGCAATTTGGTTAATCCGTTCATGCGCTACTAGATTATTATCCTGTATCAAGAAATCTTTCACCTTGATGATGAACTTGAAGAAAATAGCTGCGCCAAAAAAACCAATAATCGGTGAAATTATCCATCCAAATATGATTTCGAAAAATACCTGATAATTAATTCCCTTTAGTCCCCACTTGAACAATGCCAAGCCTACCACGCATCCCACAACCGCTTGAGTCGTCGATATTGGTAGTCCCTTTCCAACAGACACGGATACTAGCCAAATACTCATTGCTAATAACGTTGCTAGAATCATTACTACATCAAGTTGAAATGATTCCGCCAGAAGATCCTTTCCAACTTTTTCACTGACTCCTTTCCCTAACAACACTGCTCCGACAATGTTGATGAATGCCCCAATAGTAACTGCCACGCTCACGCTAAAAATTCCAGCTCCAACCGCAGGGCTCATTGTTTCATCGTTACTTCCAATGGCAAAAGCCA
>JAJRXH010000634.1 GCA_024276395.1 archaeon | reverse complement strand
TCCGTTTTAATGATTTATTTTATGAAATCTATTAATTAAAAGATTTACGTGATCGTGCTTTCATAAATGACTTGATAATTCTGTTCAAGAAGACTAATGCCATTGAGATCGTAAAGGAGACGTTTTCACGGGCTCGAATTCGGGATGATACAAAACTTTTAGATGAAATCCATTCATTGTTCATCCAAGCCGCTGCAGAAATTAACCATCAGCTTCACGTGCTCGTTCTCATCGAGGCGAAAAAACCAAAAGAAGCAGCAAACGTGTTCTTTTCTCATCTCTACCCTACCATGATTAAATCACTGAGAGTAAACAAGCCTAGTTATTCCATCGATTTTGATGATGATTTTCTTGAGACCGTTCTACCAAAAATAATGTCATTTGACATCGAAAAATCCCAAAAAATTCTTAAACAACTCATCTACGCGAACATAGAACGAAAAAGTCGCATTTATTATCAAATTGCAGCTAAATGGGCAGAACTCCTTCGCAAGCTGCTTATCGAAATAAAAAGACGGCCTAAAGAGTGGAAACTATACATTGAAGATCTACTTGAAGTTCGTTATCGACGAAGAACTGCTCTGAAAGATGAGATGAGACATTTGATAGATGATTAAACAATCCATCATCTTTTTAGGCTTTTTCTTCCGAAACTCTCATTTTTTCAATCAAGGCGATTGAAACGACCTTCTGGATCATGACGAAACACGTCCTGTCCGAGGAAATCGTCACGTGATTGGCCATTAGAATGAATGGACCGATTTTTTACTAATTAACTTTCGGAAAAGTCTATTTCAGTACCTTTAGAAAGAATGCTGCATTTGAAACCATCCAATTATCATATTTTCCCAAAATAGCTGTAAGATTTATCTTACTAATGGATGATCAATTTTCTCCAAGTTCCATGAAAATTAGCAAGAATTTTCACAAGTAATGACTTCTCGGGACGAGTACCTACACGATAATGATCATCTTGTAACACTGTTCGAAGATTTGATTCAAGAGGAAATATTTAACCAGATTTTATCTCTGAATTTTCTCTGATCTTACTCACGAAAATTCTCACCAGAAAGACAAAACCACCCCTAAAGAGGAGGAGGTCATTACTCATATCAGAAGCAGTAACAGAAAAATATTCATCTTTAAAAACAATTTTTTCCAACACATTGCGAGACAACCAAGAAACATCGAGATAGACCACCCTATATTCCATGTCTCTATAAATGAAATAATTGGAGCATTCTCCTTCGTTATTAATAAATCATGCTTGAATCCATAAAATTAGGGAGGTACATGAAATGGGACTATATCACTCCAATCCAGAATTAGGTCCTCATTACATTCCCGGGATTAATCCCTCAATTGCCAAGTTAGTACTGGCTCTCAATGTATGGGGCGTGATAACCATTGGAAGTCATGCGGGTTTTTATCCGGGAGATTCAGAAGAACAAGAATATTGGATCCAAAAAAAAGGCCTAGATGAAGACGGAAGAGATACCTACGAGGGGCCCATCGTGCTGGCAGGCGTCGGTCATGATCCACCTCACATCATTTTTTGGGCATCGACCTCCCATGTAGAACGGCTCATTGCACTTCTTCCCGAGGGTTGGCAAATCATCGAATATCCAAGATTACGACCGCGAGATGCTCTAAAGGCCTACGAACTAAGGTTTCAAGCCTTACAATTCTTCAGTAATGCCACAAACTCCTTTTGGGACAAGTACTTACCATGGCTCTTTCCAGATCCTGATGGCCCCCCACGAGAACTGAGTCCAGAAGAAGTGCAACGCTTGAACCAAGAATATCACCAATCCATGCCTCTAACGAAGGAAGAACATGACAAGATTAGGGATGATGCCATTCAAGCGCTAAGTGAACGCCTGTTAGAGGACATCAATCATCATGG
>JAJRXH010000043.1 GCA_024276395.1 archaeon | reverse complement strand
TCTTTTAGGATGATTTTTCCTTGGTTCCAATCGCACCAAAAATGAGCCAGAAGCATCCATTGTAAGAATGCCTATTCCAGCATGCTTGGCAAACGCCATCTGTTGTCGGATGAAGTCTGGTTCGTGGTTAACGAAACTCCGTTCTGGGCACAAAAGATAAGTATAATGAGCAAAATCTACATACAAGGTCGGGTGATGAACATGCAAGTCACTTTCTGCTTCAATGAAGTGATAAGTATGATCAATCAAGGACCTTGCAGCTAAGTCGATTCTTACTTGTTGTTGAGGGCGCGTTTTTTTCGTGAGTTTTTCGACGTTCAGAAACTTGCTGGTAATTTGAAGTTCTCGGCGAGTTTGGAACTGATGTTTCCTCAGCCATTCCTCCAACCGATTAACCAGTTTTTCTTCAATGTTGGATCTACCCATCGGAAATACCCCTCATTAACTCACGATAGTCTCCCAAAATCTCCAATTACACCCTAAGTGAATTCCGAATACTTCCCCAGTAGATAGAGGGCATAGGTCACGGTCCAGATGATCGTGACGCTCACTAACATCAGAACGATGATGAAAAGGGAAAAGTTCTGCAGTAATAGGCCAATGATCACGTAAATTAGCACTTTAGAAAGATGAAATAAGCCGTGATATTGCTTTTCCCATGGGCCACGCCAAGGACCAAAGACAAAAAAACGACAAGAGATGAAGCTAATGCTCATCAATAGAATGATCGCGATGATTGCCATCAATCCAGAAAAACTAAAAACAGCATTGCTCATGACCGCGACGAAAATACCAATTGCAACCAGTTCAAGAACTAACATCACTTGTTCGGTTTTTTCTATCCCAAATGCTATTGGAAACGTTCTAATCCCATTTAGAAGATCATCATCAAAATCACGAACATCACCAGCTAAATTCACGGCGGCATCCATGAGACCAATCATCGTTGCCATTCCCGTAACAATAATGAGGATGAGAATTGATGATGAATCGGCGTGCTCTAACACTTTTACAACAAAAATATCGGAATTGTCCAGTAAAAATGCTAAATAAAAGAGGAATAAATGGAAACCACTGAGAAACCTGAAAACACTAGCAAGAATGAAAGAATTGGAATGCTTGGAGCCGGCATAGCTCAGAGCACTAATGGTCATAAAATAAAAAAGTACAATCACCGTCCAAGAGTTTTTCACCAAAATCAAGAGTCCAATGACCAAAACATGGAACAATAAGGCAAGGACAAGTGATAATTTTACCTTTTTCTCGCTTTGCTGAAAGAAATAAACGTTTTCAGTACTCAACAAGGCATTCTTCCTTAACAAAGAAAAAGCATCTTGAAGAAATAATTGAGAAGGTATGTTTAGGGACATGAATAGCAAGATAACCAGCAACAACGAAAAAAACTCTCGACTATCCGGGACACCATTGAGCACCAATTCTTGCAGAAAGAAATATTTCAAGACACTCCAAGCTAAAAACGTCATGACCAGATTGTATATCCACTGGTGTGGACGCAATTGAGCAAGAATCTCCATGACTGTAGCTCTTCTTGGTGATAAAAAACGAGACACCTTTAAAGACCTTAAAACGTGTTTCTTGAGTAACAACATCATCGATGCCATGCAAAAAACACCTTTCACGTTATTTATCAATCAGTCATCAATCAATTCATCAGATTAAGATCAATTTAAGAATGAAAAGTAAGTAAGGACCAATGCAGTGAATACTGTAGCCAAGAAAACGTTTCTAAGGACGTACATGCCTGCCTTTGCCATCCAGGTAATGCTGCACCGTTTTAGATCACTTTCTAATTGCATCACGAGATAAGACAATGCTTTTTGGACTCGAAATGGACTAACCTCGAGATTCCACCTTTCTTTCAGAATGCAAGCACAGATCAATGCTAGGGCTGTTTCTTCCACGGTACCTAGAGCATTAGGATTGCTTTCTTCTCTAAAGATGCCATAACTTCCATTGGGGTTCTGTTTTGTTTCTAACCACTCAAAAATCATATCAAGTATTTCTGGCCATAGATAAGGATCTGGCTGATCTTGCAAGGCCATGACAAGATGTGCAAGAGAATACCATGGAGAAGGAACATACTTATCACGCCAGCTATCCATATCATCCCATTTCTGATGGTGATATAGCCATTTCAGAGCATTCTCTAGCATGACATCATCACGAAGCCAAGAAGAGGCCCACAAGGCACGAACTTGTGTCGCCACGGAAATGTTCCGCTCGTCTTGATAAGTGAGATAATGATCTACTTTCCACCAGTGATCTAAAGACTTAATGGAGATGCGTGGCGTTCCATTTCCAAGTTTTCTCAATACCAAGTGACACATCAAAGTATCATCAAGATCAGGTGCCGGAAAACTGGTAGAAAACCCCACGAAAGGCTGAAACTGAATGATATCACGCAATCGTTGTCGCCACGAAAAAAATTGCTTTGGAACTCGATTAAATGGGAGAACGAAACTTAGGTATCCTAATGTCCAGGCCAATTCTGTGACCTCGAAAGGAAATGTCTTTACCGGTACTTTACTTTCATTCAAGTAAAACGTGAAGTAAGTGCTAAGCATTGACCTAGCTGGCATTGACATATCAGTTCTCATGAGAAAAGAAGCAG
>JAJRXH010000633.1 GCA_024276395.1 archaeon | reverse complement strand
CAGTCGTCATGAAAGCTTTGGATGAAGATGAAAGACTGTGGAAATTATTCGAGAAAGAGGTTTATGACTCAAGAACCAGAGTTTATGTCGATTATGAAGAAAAGGGACAGACCATCACTCACGCAGATATTTATCTTTTTTTAGTATTATTACTCTTTGGCGGTTTGGTTTTCAAGACATCAAAAAATGGTTTTGATGAAGCAGCTGGACAATTCACGGATTTTCTTTTAAAATCAAGGATTTTTAGCCTTCCAAAGGATGTTCTTCATTTTTTACCCTCTCAGGTACTACTTCATCTTCGTGAGGAGTTTCAATACCTGAAAAACTTTCGTTTTCGGAAGGAAGACATCTTTCAATTCTTGTACCAAGATTTATTGGTTCCAGATTCCAAGAAACGCTTGGGGATCTACCTCACTCCACCTTCATTGGCCAACTTGATGATAAATCGCGTTGTTGATACCCCCTTTCAAGAGATTTTAGATCCAGCTTGTGGTACAGGCGTGTTTCTAATAGAAGCATTACAAAGAAAAATGTCCTTTTTTCGGAAACTCAGGACGGAAGAGATGATCAATATTTTAAAAAGTTTGCATGGGTTCGATGTTCATCCAAACGCAGTCTTATCAACAACAATTAATTTGTTGCTACATGCATTAGATTTTTTTGACGATGTAATGGCCGTTCCCCTATCCATCAAAGTTCAAGATTCATTATCGATGGCAATTCCCAGTAAGGAATCAAAGCCCTTCTTTCGCTCGTTAGATGTGGTGATAGGAAATCCTCCATGGAAGGTCCTAAATTCGTTTAGATCCAAAGAAGTTAAGGAAAAACTAAAGAAAATGGCGAAAATGTGGAGAATTCTGCCTCCTTCTCATCAGATCAGCCATATGGAGATATCTGGTCTATTTTTACAGGCAGCTAGACATTGGTTTCTTAGACCAGGAGGTAAAGTATTTCTCGTGATGAGTCATTCAATTTTAACTGGCAATAATCACTGTAAGACTAGAGCATTTGATGAATTTGAAGACATTGAATGCTGGTTGTTTGATGAACAAGTTTTTCCCATTCCATTTTGTTGCATTTTTACACGGTATGCACCACAGAAAAATCGGACACAGAACTCCTTGAACAATTTAAAGATTAAAGCGGTTTTTCACGAAAGATTTCCAGTTATCTCTGATGTCCAGCGGGGAAAAGAAACAAGAAATGGGTCAGAATTAGTAACAAGAAATCAATTGTACGTTCCCTCATTCGTAAAAAAAGAAAGAAACGGATATTTAGTGGGAAGATTCGTTCCTATTGAAGCAAAAAAACGATTAACAATCAGAGGAAGAAACTTTTACCACGCTCGGTGCTATGCAGGAGCTACATTGTTCCCTCGAAATTTACTCTTAGTTACCGTTATCAATGAGGTTATTGGGAAAAACAAGAAAAAATTCGCTAGCATCCAACCGATGATTAATAATGCTAAAAAACCTTGGGATTTCAATCCTTTTCATCTCCTTAAAATTAAAGAACAGACCATTGAAAGTGAATATCTCTTTTCGGTTATCACTAGCCAAGAAATTTTACCTTTCTTTACCTTGCCACCAAAGGTGGCATTCCTTCCCATTGAGAAAGATGAGGTCAGTGGTGGTTACAAGTACTTTACCAAAAAAGATACTCTTGCTTGGAAATATTATCAACGACTTGAGAAACTATATGCGAAGTATCGGAAAGCAAGTTCCATATTCACCACGCTATGGAAAAGGTTGGATTATCAGCAATGCCTGACCAGTCCAAGGCAAAGACAACGAATTAGGGTGTTGATGCCGCAGAGTGGACAGGTGGTCAAGGCAGCAATGTTAATGGATCCCAATATTATTGTTGATTATACATCATATCAAATTTCTTGTGAATCTGAGGATGAAGCATTCTATTTGTGTGGCATTCTTAATTCATCGACAATGAATGGAATGGTTAGATTGGTGAAAGCAGATCGACACATCCAGAAGAGACCCTTGGAATTCAAGTTCCCTAAGTTTAATCCTCTTGATGAGCTGCATCAGGAAATAGCAGACGAATCAAGGAAGATAATGGCTCAAATCTCATGTTGGATTAACAAGGTGTGGGAATCTGGAAGGCACCTGGGACGAACAGCCCTTCAAAAACGTTTGCTCAAAGAAGTTGCACCACGAGTTCAGAAATTAGATGTTTTAGTAGCTTTATTGTTTGAGTCATGATAGTGATGGAATTCAATTATCATGGTGAGAATGGTGAGTGTTTCTGATCATTACCGTGCAGATGCCTTTGGGAGAGCATTATT
>JAJRXH010000632.1 GCA_024276395.1 archaeon | reverse complement strand
CATTTGTTCGGAGGTAATAATAAGATGAGTACGGTTGGAGTAGATGCAGAAATGATCGAAATTGAAGTGCTAAAATGTCAGAAATGTGAATTAGTTGAGCCCATTCCTTCCCATTGTGGGAAACCGATGCAAATAGTAGGTGATTCCTTTGTTTGTTGGAAAGGAGAGCATACTCCATGCTGTGGAAAGCCGTCTGTTCTTCCAGTACCAGTGCATCATAATAAACAGATGGTGATAAGGAGAGCCATGGCTAAATTGATGAAAAATGGAACAGTATTCATTACAGAAGTTTTAGATTGAATTCATCTAGAAAAAAGTGGGATAATAAGTTAAAATTACGTGGTTTGGAAAGTTCATCTTTTTGATGAATTTCATAAATGCCTTCTTCTTTTTTTCTTATGACACGTTTTTTTACTGAGCAGTAATCTCGTGTGTCACTTCAACGTGTCTTTAGATAAATCTCTTTGAAATTAATCGCTTGAGAAGAGAAGTTTAGACTTGGAGAAAGTTAAGTTCATCTGTTGTAGTTAGGATGAAAAAAGATGAATCACCCTTAATTATGGATAATCCAGCGAGATTTCATTCTTTATCCTTGATTCTCGCGAAGAAACTTCAGTATCATGGATGGTATGACAAGAACACTTGAAAACTACGATCTACAGATATGATGGAGTTACTTACAAAACAGAAGATAAAAAAAGGGAAAACAGAGAGTTAAGGTTCTGTCTCATCCCAGGTGTTCAGCAGCTGGCATGATGACAGCAATAATGTTAAGCACTAAAATTAAAAACACAAAGATTAACACTAACAATAGAGCAATCAATTGTTTTTTGTTTTTGTAGATATTCCTTTCTGGATTTCGATCAATCAGTGGAATGATTGCTAAAATCAAAATGGGTACCCACAAAATGACAAGAACTGATGTTATGCCGAACAAGTTTTCAGCTGGAAACATTGGTAGATACAACCATGGCGGTTTGGTTAGTTCGACACCTTTTATGGGAGCTGGTTGAGTTTCACGTGGAAAAATGATGGCAATGATGAGAAGGATGATGAACAAGACTGCCCAGTACAACGATACTTTCTTCATGTGTCCAAAGAAAGTACTTTTTTCAGAAGTATCTGGGAGTCGTGCGTCTGGAAGCTCAGAGATTTTCAGGAGACGGATGAGTAGGGCATGGATGGTAATGAGCATGAGTATAATTAATGGTAGGATGCTCACGTGAATGAAGAATACAGAAGGTAGAGCTTGTCCAGGATCGAGACCACTAAAGGGTCCAAGACTGCTGAAGATTCCAAGACCGTGTTCTAGTGCTTCGAAACCTGCTTGATCCCAAGCAAGCATCGTCCCCGTATATAATGAACCTAATGTTATTACCGTGTACAAGGTGACACCGACATACCAGTTAATTTCCCGTGGTTTCTTGTAAGAACCAGTTACGACGATTCTCGTGAGATGGAGAAGCATTAAAATGGGCAAGGTCATGGCGCTCCACCAGTGGAGGCTACGAATGACTTGTAGTAACCAGTTAGAGCTAATAGAATTCACTGTTTTGCTAGCTAGTTCCTCTGTCGGGGTGTAAAAGATCCCTAGGATGGATCCGGTGATTCCAAGCAAGATGAGAACAAATAAGCTCATAGCGCCAAGTGCATATCCATAAGTGTTAGCCGTGGCTGGTATTTCATAATTGATTGATGATAATTTTACTCTTTCATCTAAGAATTCTAAAATTTTGCTTTTGGTTGTTTTGGACATAGATGAAACCTCCTTTTAGTTAGACAATGATTCTTTTCTCCGCCTTGGTAAATAACTATAGACGGTAAACAATGTTAAAATCACAAGTATACCTGGAATCACTGCAGCTTGAATCCAATCGGTCTCCTTAGCAAATAATTTTTCAACTTGTTCAACGCTTTCTCCAGGCCGAAGTAGATACATTGGGACTAATCCCGAAAGGTTCATTTCATCCCGCTGCTGGATGTTTGGTTGATTGCTGGAGAGGACGATGACATGGAATATTGACCCAACATCAGGCGTTTCAGCATGTCTGGTAGATGAAATTCCAGATTTTACTTCAAACTCACTAGATAAAGGAATTGCAAACTCAAAGATGACATCAGTTCCAGTTACCTCTCGGGATACTTTGAAAATCTTGTTTCCATTTTCTTGGCCTTCAATGATCTCGAAATCTTGATCGGAAATGATGACTTGAGAATCAAGGAAGGTGTTGTTTTTTTGAGTTGCAGCAAAGTAAGTGAACGTGATGCTGTCACTTCCTCCTTCGTCGTGTCCACCAATGGGATGAATCCCGATTCCAGCAAGCAATGCTGTTGCTTCTTGAGTGATGGCAACAAACAAATGGGTACTATTATGCATAAATTTGATTTCTTCTGGATACCCTTCCAGGGTTAGATGGCCTGGTTCTGGATATTCGCCACTAGAGATGCGACCGTCGACGGAAACTGTTTCATTTACGAAGGGAATGATGATTGTAGGTCCGTCGTATTCAGTTACAGGTTCTTCGCCATGTGAAGTCCCTGGAATTACTCTCGTGCTTGCTAGTAATCCGCTTGATAACAATACGAATGTCATTAGAATGAATAATGAAATTTTACGGGGTTTATTTCTCGCTTTGTTCATCAAGAACACCTCTTTTTGTTTCGTCAACTATATTTAATGTCAATATTTTTAAGAAAGTTTGGTGTCTAAACTTATTAAGTGTGCTTTTGGAAGGTAGATTGAATGAAAGATCACCGCCATCTCACGATATATCTTCATCCTATATATCTTGGTACTCTGATATCAATATTGAGTATCAATATTGAGAATTATCATCATTTCAGAGAACGTGCTGATGGATGAGTCGAGAGTTATTCACTTGTCCTTGGAGTATTTAAAGGGACGAGTAGGTTTTTAAAAAACTCTTTTAAATGACGGGGAGAACTGAATAACTCTCAAAAATCTTAATTTATAATTTTTAAATCTTGGATTGTTAAAAATGTAAGTTGGTAACTAAAGTTGGGCTTTCATTGAGGGTGAATTTTTCAGATGTCTGATTAAATCATGTCCGTGGTGATGAGATGCGATTTAAACGTTATGATGACATTGAAAATAGTTATAGGACGGAATTGATTGAACAAATTAAAGAACTAAAGTATTTAGGTGAGTGGGTTGCTGAGGAGAAAATACATGGGGCAAATTTTTCATTTTGGATCACGGAAAGTGATCTGAAGGTGGCAAAGCGGAGTGGTTTTCTTGATGAGAAGGAATTGCATTCGTTCTATCGGTGTGGGAAGGTCGTGGAGAAATATCGTGGGAGTTGTCATCAGTTATTCCAAATCGTGAATGTATGGGTCCAGAACCAAGGACACGGACCTCTCAAGCAGGTTGTAATATACGGTGAGTTGTTTGGAGGATGGTATCCTCATCCAGAGGTACCTCGGGTCAAGGATGTCGTGGCGATTCAAAAAGAAATTGCTTATAATCCAGATCTTGATTACCTCGTTTTTGATCTTTACGTGAAAATTCAAGAGAATCAAGGATTTTTCGTGGATGTTTGGACTAGAAATCAGCTTCTAGGTCGAGCTGGTTTTTTTGTCCCAGTGCCACTGATGAAGGGAACGCTAGAGGAATGCTTGGCACATCCTAATATGTTTCCCACGACCATTCCCAAGAGATTAGGTTTTCCAGAAATAGAAGATAACATTTGTGAAGGAATCGTGATTCGCCCAGTCGTAGATCTCCGTTTTTCAAATCATCGTCGCGTGATGTTGAAAACCAAGAATGAAAAGTTTGCAGAACGAAGACCAGGCAGAAAGGTAGACCTTAAGAAAGTGGATCTCCTCAGTTCCTTTTCTGCCCAGTTACGAGAATTGTTAGAATATTTGCTGCAGTATCACGTGAAAACAAGGTTCACATCAATAAAAAGTAAATTGGGACCATTTGATGAAACCACATCGGTTAATAAATTGGTAGGTCTTTACATTCGAGATTTATTATTGGATTTTGAACGTGACCGTGGCGATGTTCTAAAATCTTTAACTAAAAGGGAAAGAAAACGTCTATTGCGTGCGTTAACCGAGCAAGTAAAAGAAGATGTTACCACGTGGCTCGCCAAAGAGCATTAATGACGAGATAGAATTCAATAAATCCAATCGATTAATAAGATTCAATTTTTAGCCCCGATATTCTGGAGAAATGATTGATATTTCTACTAATGATGATAAGATCATTGCAAGGGGCTGTGGCAGCAATCATTATATCTGCCATTCTGATGGGTATTCCCATTCTTGTTAGTTCTGCGTCAATTTTAGTGGCGGTCTTGGCAATATGATAGTCAATTGGGATGATTTGAAACGGTGTTCAGGTCGGTTTCTGCTTTTAGTAATCTTTTTTCTAGTTCATCACTATCTCGAAACAAGTAAAAAATACCCCGAAGATATTCTGTGACAGTGATGACTGAAATGTAGACTGGTAGTCCAGACTGGTCGATGTTGATAGCTTTTTCAGATGCTCCCGGATCATTCAGATGCTCCCGGATCACCTTGACTAGATCAATTAGAAAAGTGGTATCGGCAAGCCACATCGAGTCATTCCTCCCGAATTTGCTGCATTAACTCTTGTTTTCTTTTTTCGTCGAGTATTTTCTTGTTGGCAAAAACCTCACTTACTTGTTGCCATTCTTCTTTGGTGAAAGTTTTGGTACCGGCAAGCTGAGACAGCCTTCCTTGTGGAGGGAGCAATCGTCTAATGACATCACTAAAACTTTCGTTCTTTCGCTTGAGTTTTTTGAGTTTCTCATATACATCATCTGCTACAGCAATGTTCCGTGCCATCTTTCATCATCTCGTGGAATTATTTCGTGACGTTCTCCCCAGGTTATCATTTGTCATGCATGTATATATATTTAGAGGTCCTTTTAGGTGACGAAGTTATCAATTATTGGATTAAATTTAAAAAATAAACAAATATAGGGAAAATCGTGAGAAAAAGAAGAATATGCGTGTAAGAAAAAAATTTTAGATGGTAAAAATGGTTTCAGAAGATTTTTTTGTAAAGCCAAGAAATTCTCCAAAAGGCATAGTCAACGTAATCGGCAAAGGTATCAATGATTGGAACTCCCATTTGATTTATTAGCCACGCAAAGAACAGGGTGCCGAAAAAGCCAATGATCTTGGTTGGAACGTCATGTCCCCAGTAAAATGCTTCCATTGCAGGAAGGCCGAAATTCACGTGTAAGATGTAAGTGACAACTAGATGAAAAGTGATTCTTAGGACATTTCCTATAAATAGTGCCATGAAAAACACAATGCTAGCAAGAACTTTTTTGTGCCACTTAGCATGACTGACTGCAATCAAGGCTAACATCAGTGCTCCAGCTTGCATTCCAGTGCAAGCTTTCACGATCCAGTACTTGGTATTAGTGGCCGGGATGTAAATACCAGGTGTGGCATCTACAGCTTCATAGAAAATTCCTTCACCACGCAAGAAATCTTCAATAACTCCTGGTGCATCATAATTTTCGATGCCAAAAGTTGTGAGAAGAAAACGGATGGTATCCTTCGTGGGAACTTCTAGCCAGACATAGTCCGTGACGACATATATTGCTAATGCCAAGAAAGAGGCAATTAAAAAAGTTCCAATCATATAAAAATCATTATAAGGAGGTTTCGGGCTAGATTCCTCCTTAAACATACTTGCTTCGGAAAGTAATTCCTCAGATTTTGTTATTGATGGTGCTACAGCCACGATAAATCCACCTATCTATTTTTTCCTTTTTCCGTCTTGATGGAAGTTCTTGATAAAAAGAAAAGCGTGATAATTGCTCTTCTTTGTTTTCTTGGATGTTAGGTTAGTACTTTCGTATTAATCGAAGGATGATGATTAGCAACAGAATGAGGGCCAAT
>JAJRXH010000631.1 GCA_024276395.1 archaeon | reverse complement strand
TGGCCAGCAAGATCCCAAATTTGAAAGGTCAACGGAATTTTATTAATGGAAATTTCTTTTAATGCAAAATCAGCTCCAATGGTCATCATATAACTTTCACTAAATTCTCTATCACCAATAAACCGATGCCTTAACGTGGTTTTACCTACAGCACCATCTCCTATCAAACATATTTTAAAAAGTAATTTTATGTCTTTCTCAACAATTTCATCATCTGTTAAAGGATCCGGAGAACTCACTCCAGTTAATTCTTCAAGAGCTTCAGTCATTTCATCAAATTCATCCGCTTTCATATCTTCTGCTTGTTCGACCACATCTAGAGCGCTCTCAATCGCCAAAAGAAAAGAATTCTCGTTATAGGGAGCTGTTTTCTGGAGAATTTGATCCGTCTTCTCTAAAATCTTACGAATATCCTCCTCTTTAAGAGGTGCCATCGAATGGGATGTCCTACTTACCGACAATCCTTCTCTAGCACGGCGTTTTCGTATCTCGTTCCTCAACGCCTCGATCCATGAACTCACTCTTTCATTCGCCCCTAGAAAGATCCAAGTAATTATTCATTGACAATCTTTTTAAGAGTTGTCAATAATTCCTTTAACATGACGAATGAGTTCAAGTGATGCTCGTGACATTTGAAGCGATATCCTTCGATCTCTTTAACACGCTTGTTGGCATTAAACCAACAGAAAAAAAAGTTCTTATTCAAATTCTTGACGATTGTCTGATCGATATTGGACTAGAAAAGGATAACATCAACATAAGAAGACTTTACATTAGCCGATTGGAAGAGCAGTTCAAGATTAGGCAAGACACTCATCATGAATTCAACAACGCCGTCCTTCTACAAGAAGTCATCAAAAGCATTACTAACCAGATCCTGCCACTTAAGATGTGCGAACTAATCATTGATAGATATTTTGACTTTGTTCCCACCTTTATTTTCAAGGATGTTCCAGAGGTGCTTGAACAGCTAGCCGAGCATTTCCAATTATACGTTATATCGAATCATTCATGGCCCAAAGCTGCTTTTAGGGCAATTAATCCAATTAAAGATTACTTCCAAGAAATTATCATTTCGGGGGTTGTAGGATGGAGAAAGCCAAGCAAGCTGATTTTTAATCCTATTTTCAGGAAACATGGCAAAAAAGTCTTACATTGTGGTGACCATGGACAAGAAGACATCGATGCTGTCTATCCACTAGGATGGAAAGCTATATGGATAAAGAGGAGTAATAATTGCCGACCACCCCGAATTAGGAATCATCTAATCGGAATTATCCACGATTTAAGAGAAATTTTGAAAATAATTACATAGCAAATATGATTTATCGTTTTTTTTTGAATCGTCCAATAAATCTTAGATGCCTATAATTCCAATGAATCTTTTAAAAAAAGATACAACTGAATGGATCCCGTTTCTTCTGGTGTACGACGATCGATCGCGTGAAAAAAAGCTTTCTTGAAAGATTGATGTAATTGTAACGTGCGAAAAATCAGACTCAGATACATCCATGAGAGGGAATCATCAGGATCATTCCTTAATGTTTTTTGAAGTGAATCAAGTAATAATTCAAGGGTCATAAGCATCGAAATGCTGTCAGCTGTCAAGTAGCTCATCCAACTCCGTGGTGAAAGATCAAACAACTTGATTACATCCTTGAGCAGTTTTAGTGCATCCACTTCGATTCCAAGTATTTTGATACCCAAAAAAAGAACTTCATTAGTTCTTGAATTAAGTAGATCAATCGAATAACATTGATCAATATAAAAAAAAGCCTCCTTAAATCGATACTGATCAATTTTTATTCTTGCCAGCATCTGAAGAAGAAACAGGCGATCATTCAAAACCAATTCACGGTTTAGATATTTTTTGATGAGTTTTTCCACTTTTTTTAGCTCTTCTCTTCCATAAAGATTCTTGATCTCTTTAACCAGAACGGATGGCTGTAATTGTTCTTCAAAGTCAATTGTTCTTTCTAACACCAAGGAATCATTCGATGATTCACTCATCTTTACTAGTGTGGATTCTGTTTCACGTTCAAGTTCTTCTTGGTAACGTTGAAGAAGATCACGAATCTCAGTACTTTCTGGATTGAAAAATCGTGCCTCATTCAGTATTGCTATGCTTTCTTGAATAGATTTCATATTTTTCGTGATTCGTGCGATTAATATCCATGGTTTAATGAACCTAGGATTCACATCAATGCACTCCTCTAAAACATGTAATGCTTCCTGGGGTAAATGGTACATGTAATATATCATTCCAATGGTCAGCAACAATTCAGTATTCTTAGGAAATCGCTGCAATGCAGCATTACACAAGGGTAACAATTCATCCAAGGGCTGTGAATCCATCGCTCGTGCCCATAATTCTTCATCCCAATATTTCGATTTAGTAGGATCCAATATCCTTGCAATGGAAAGATGTTTTGCTGCCTCTTCATAATTATTTTGTGATAATTCGTATTGTCCAAGCCAATACCGTAATTCAGATGAAAAAGGAATCTTTTCTAATAACTCAACCAGCATCATTCCAGCTTCAGCTAACATTATCCCGTTAGCAACCAATGAAGCAGCTAGTGCCAAAGTAGCCATAATAGAATGAAAAGGAATGGTATCATAAATTTTTCTCGCTAATTCTAGCGCAGGAACCTTGAAACCAAGTTCCAACAAATATAGAGGCAAGTGAGATTGAACATCGGGAGAGGCTTCTTCTAGAACTGAATGAACCAGTAATAACGTCCCCTTGTATTCCTGAGAGTCAATAATCTCTTGTATGAGAGCTTGTCCAAGCATCTCTATCGCTAAACGATTGGTCGGATCTAATATGATTACAGTCTTTATTCTCGACAACAACTCCTGGAAATTACCACAGCTTAAGGCAAGCATCGAAAGACGAAATAAAGCGATGGGATCATTTGGCCGCTGCTCTAAAGCCGCCTCGTAATAAATCTTGGCTTTTTTCTCATTCCCAAGTTTTTCATTCGCTCTCCCCAAATCTAGTAAAGTGTAATAATCATCTGGACGAAGCAATAACGAAGTCTCAAGGTATTGCCTTGCAATTTCAAAATGTTCCTTCAACTCCTCGTGCAGTAAATAGCAACGAGCGAGTTGTCGCCATAACTCACCATCACGCGGATTCTCACGCACAAGCTTCCTTGCAAGACGAACGGCTTCTCTAGATCTCTTCAATTCTAGGAGAACTTGCAGTTTTGCCAACTGATATTCTTTCTTGCTAGAAGTTTGTTCAATGAGCCAATCATATAGTTTCAAGGAATCTTCAAGTCTTCCAAGTTGAATGAGTGACTCTGCAACAATTACCCATAACTCTGAATCTTCATTTAGGCCTTCCTTCACCAGTGAAAAAATATTATTTAATGCCTTTCGAGGATCACCAAGCTTCAAGTAAATCTTAGAAAGGAGTAATAAGGCCTTTGAATCCTCAGCGTTCATCGATAATGACTTCATGGCCATTTCTCGTGCGTCATTGTACTCTCCTAGCATGTAGTAACATTCAGCAAGTAAGCTCAGCAATCCAGGGGTTTCAATTCCCCGTTCCCTTGCATCCTCTATTATTTCGCGTGCACCAGAGACATCACCTTCCTGAAGTAATAATCTTGCCGTCTTCAAAATCACAATAGCATTCATTGGTGCTAATTCTAAGGCCTGCTGATAAGCAGCGATTGGATCTCCTTCCTTCATCATCACGAACAAATCTCCAATATCTTCCCAGATCTCAGCACTTTCAAAGCCTTTTTGTCTCAAAATCTCTAAAATTACTAATGACTCTTCGACAAAGCCTTGGTTAAGCAAAAACCTAGCTAATTGTTCATGGTAATAAAAACCATCAACCCTCTTACAAGTCGTGATGGCTTTCAAGGCTAGCTGGGTACATATTAATTCTTTTTCAGGAAAATCACCAGAATTTTCAAGTACGGATGTCATATCTACCAAAAGATCTATTCGATGATCGTCAACTAGCTGCAAAAAACGGAAGAAAAATAGGGATAGTTCTTTTTTTCGTCCTTTTATGGGTAAATATCTTGCAATTGGAACTAATAATGCCGCATCCGTGACTTTATCGCGTTGGTAAATGAGTCGTTCCATTAATACCTCCAAAGATTCCGTATTTACTTGCATCGATGATGAAAGATATTTCGCCAATTGACGTGAATTTAGAGGTTTGATGCCCGACATATCCTCATATAAGAGAATAGCCACTTCATGTTGATTCATTTTTACGTGAAAATCTGCTAACAACTCTAAAATAGATGGTAATGATGGACGTTCTATGATGGCATCTTCAACAACTACCTTGCGATGACTGATACTTTGACCCACATCAGAGAGCAAATCTACCACACTCAGGTATCCAAACCAAGCATTCTCATTCATTTGATCAATTCGAATTTCACATCCCCAAATTTTTTGAGCCTCGAGTAATAGCCCACGTTTCATGTTAGACAATGCATCACATCTTTCTAATACAGACATTCACCAAAACACCAATTTATCCATTCATTTCAGTTACTTAAAAATCTTAATAAGAATCGTGGAAAAAAGAGCCATGTAACTCATAGTAATAAGATAAAAGGGACTTATTTTTCCGATACTTCTCCAAAAAATTGCAAAGAGGAAACAAAGTACTCGAATAGGATTAATCTGATGATTTCAATGGCAATTGAACGAAACTTCTGCCATTCACCGCACGCTGTGACTCTCTTTTCACTGCCAACACGCTAACTGCATCAGCAATTTGTCGTGCAATCTCAACAAGAATCTTAGAAACTTCGTGATTTGGATCCTTTACAACTATTGGATATCCTTTATCAGAAATTTCTCGTAAAGACAAATCCAAGGGAATTTTTCCCATTATTTTCATTCCAAATTTTTCTTTAATTCTTTCAGCCCCTTCTTTGGAAAATATGTGATGCTTAGTGCTACAATTAGGGCAAACAAAGTAACTCATATTCTCAATGATTCCTATCACGGGTGTTCCAGTTCTTTGAAACATTGCAATTCCCTTGTTTACATCAGCTAATGCTACGTCAGAGGGAGTCGTCACGAAAACAGTCGACGCGTGGGGAATGAGTTGCACCACGTTCAGTTGGATGTCACCAGTTCCCGGTGGCATATCAATGACCAAATAATCCAACTCTCCCCATGGAACGTTTTGAAAAAATTCCCTCATCAACTTATTCACGATTGGAGCACGCCAAATAACTGGAGCATCTCTCTCCGGAAGCAAAAATCCTATTGACATCAGTTTAAGTGGATATTTACCACCTAAATTTATTTCTAGAGGCTCAATTCTTCCTTGCATTGCTCGCGCTTGGTGTCCGTCCATCCCAAATAACTGAGGAATGTTCGGTCCATATACATCGGCATCCAACAATCCAACTCGTGCTCCCATTCGACTAAGAGCGGTAGCCACATTAGCAGCCACCAAGCTCTTTCCCACGCCACCCTTGTTAGAGGCAATCACGATGACATTCTTTACTCCTTTCAAGTAAGGCTGCTCAGAAGTGAAACTACTCCTCACGCGTGAGCTGAATGTAATTTCCACGGATTGATTGAATCCGATTTGATTAATAGCCGAGATGATATCTTGACGAATCCGTTCCTTAAGAGGACATGCTGGAGTAGTTAACTCTACTTCAATCACAACCTTTTGTTCGGAAACAGAAATTTCCTTGATCATCCCTAAACTTACTAAATCTGCATTCAATTCCGGATCTTTTACTGTTTTAAGGATGTTTAATAACTCTTTTCTTGTTATCTTTTTGGACATTGGAAAACACCCCACTTGATAGTTCCTTCGAGAATCCAATTTCCGAGATAGCTTTAGAACATAATGTTGTGACCGCTTCCATAAAAGATCAAACCATCCCAATTCGCTCCAAGCCAACTTCTAACTGCCTTAAAGTAGTGATGGGAGGAGATTGCACATCCTGATACTGGAAATACACCATGGCTGGCTCTTTATCTATAGCTCGAATGCGTGGTAGTAGAAATGACTCCGAATCAAGCAACTGTAAGGGTACATGCACGAGTATTCTCATTGGTTCATATTTCTTCAAAATTAATCCATGGAAATCTCGAAATTTCGGATTCGTGGTCTCTCCGATGAGATAAATCTTGATTTCTTCGCGCAAAAAATGCTGAATGGCAAAAAAATAACTTGCTAATGAAGGATCGAAACATCTATACTTATATTTAAGAGAACTCACGATATCATCAGCAAGCCTTCGCAGATCTTGTCCATTGATGAGACTCTTCTCGCCATTTGTAGATCTGATCTTGAATATCTCAGAAAAGTAACTTAACAAAATTGCAAGTCTTGCATTCCATTCCATACTATGCCAATCCTTATGAAGAAGTTTTTTTTCGACATCATCATATAAAATTGGCCTAAATAACCGAGTTTCTGAATCATAAGCCACTTCATACAATAAATTTATCATAGAATGAGCAGCATCTAAGTAACTTTCTTTTAAAGTGACATCATGTGCATCCTTGCATGCCTCCAAAAAAGATACTTGATCTTCTAACAAAAAATAACCCAAATCCTCTTGATAGATGTGAGAAAGAAGGCCTTCTTTCTGATGCATCGCAACGTAACAATCTAATAATTCACAAGGGCTCTGAACGACGAGTTCCTTCTCTTCATCCGAAACTTGACCAAGCATAAAAAGACAGCGAATCATTTGTAAATTCCAAGAGATCACGTGAGTAGAGTCAATCAACGGATCATGAGAAGGAAAAAACACTCCTTCTCCAGATTCTTGCGTCTTTAATGTTGGTACTTTTGCCTGTGGATGAACACTGGTCACTGCCGCTTGAAAATATCTCTCCTTAGCTGAATATAAGAAGTTAAAGACAAAACTCAAGGTTTTTTTAGCTGCCACGAGATAAGCATTATTCCCAGTGATTTGATAAGCCGTGGTAAAAGTTCTTATTCCTTCTACTTGACTTATTAGAAGTTTTTCTAGAGAAGGATTTCCCCAATCTGCACGATAAGTACACCGAACAAAGCCATGATCTTTAGAATCTACTAGCCCAAGATAAACACTACTTAGAGTCTTCAAAATGACTTGATAAAGGAGAATTTCATCTGCAGAGCGATGATACAAGTAAAACAATGCTTCTAGAATCTTTGAATTCAAATACTTGGGTGCAGTGCCAAAACCACCATTTAAGCGATCAAAATGATTGAGAAGAAGTTCAACAATCATCTCCTTGATTTGATTCACGTTTCCAGAAAGCTGAATGAGACTATCATCGTTAATGCCCTGATAAAAACACCTAGAATCGGGATTGCCTATTGAATGCCGGTATCTTCTTCCCTCTCGATGCAGCTGTAAGGCAAACTCTACAAAATCCCGTAACGAAGGGTTTCCCAATACCTCTCTTGACAATACGAATGTTCCATCGATGTTTCTAATAACATCATCTGGAAAGTAGCCTACCGAGTATAACTTGAAATGATGAGGAGCCTTGGTAACATTCACCACGACTGGGATCATTTCATTGTAGACGAGTTCTCTCACTCTAATATCAGCTGCAAGCTCTTTATCAAATAAAAGCCCCTCCTTGCGCCAATTACTCGAGAATCTAATGAATAATAACTTATTTTCTTTTTGACACTCGTTGATTGTCTCTTCATCAAGTGAATACCATCGAAAAATTGTTATTTCCCCCTAGGAAAAAAAGAATACTGAACTGACAGCATTATCAAACTTGCAACATTTCTTAACGTCCAATCAAAGCCAATGCTAGTGAATTAAATGCTTGTTCAATGTTATCTCCAGTTTTAGCAGACGTCTCATAAAAGTCGACGGAATTTAAACGTCTTGCCATCTTTTTCCCGTCTTCCTTGGAAATCTTTCTCTCTAAATCGCATTTATTCCCAACCACTAATGTTTTAATTCGAGGAGCGTGCATATGACAGGCCTCATACCAGAGTGGCAGCTTCTCCAAGGTATCCGGACGAGTTAAATCATAAACTAACAAAGCACCATTGGCATTCTGATAAAAAATTGGTCCTACATGTGATATGGTACGGACATGACCACCAAGATCCCAAATCTGTAACATTATACTCTTTCTTGTTCCGTTTTTCTGGATCACTCTTACATTCTTCACCAAGAAATTTGCACCAATAGTCGCCTGATACTCTCCGGGAAACTTTCCTTCAACATAACGCAAAATCATTGATGACTTGCCAACAGCAATTTCTCCTAAGAGAAGAATTTTTGCAATCATATCATAATTTTCTGTCGCCTTAACTCTCATTCTAACTCACGTCAAGCATTGCTTCTCTTCTTTGCAAAACTCAACATCCTTTTCACTGACTACAACACCTAACTAATGAATGAGCAGCATTAACTTTCATTTCTTCTTTTTTTCATTTCTTTCATCCGATTTAATTTACCAAGATGATTCAGCATAAAATATTCTCCAGCCTTATAGCTGCTTCTCACCAATGGACCTGAAGCCACGAACAAGAACCCCATTTCAAGACCAATCCTCTCCCATTCTTGAAACTTCTCTGGATGGACGTACTTGACTACCTCCAACTGCCTCCTAGTTGGCTGCAGGTATTGCCCTATGGTCAGGATATCGACATCAACACTTCTCAAGTCCCTCATTGTCTCAAGAATTTCATCATTTGTCTCTCCAAGACCAACCATGATAGACGATTTTGTAAGAATACTTGAATCCATTTCTTTCGTTTTTTTCAACAATTGCAATGATTGATCGTAGCTTGCCCGTCTATCTCTAACTAATGGCGTTAATCGTCGCACGGTCTCGATGTTATGAGCAAGAACATCAGGTTTTGCAAGTAATACCCTCTTTAGAGCCTCTTCTTTTCCTTTAAAGTCAGGAATGAGCACCTCAACTAGAACTTCTGGATGATACGCATGAATGGTTTCAATCGTGCGAGCAATATGCTCAGCACCACCGTCTGGAAGATCATCTCTTGCCACGCTAGTAAGCACCACGTATTTCAACTTTAACTCTGCCACGGTTCTTGCGGTTTTCAAGGGTTCCAACGGATTTAACCATCCCCTAGGAGATCCTACTCTAACAGAACAAAACTTGCAGTTCCTAGTACACGTGTCACCCATTAACATAATTGTTGCCGTTCCAGAGCTCCAACACTCTGATTTGTTAGGACATTGAGCCTCTTCACACACTGTCGACAAGCCTTTCCTTTTAACGGACTTGCTAACTTGCTTGTAAACATCTCCTACTGGTAACAATGGTACTCTAAGCCATTGAGGCTTTGGTTTCCGATTTTTCGATGAAACTGCCATTCAATTTGCCACCATCAGATTTTTCTGCAAGAACTACATCGATTTTTTGAAATCTCCATTCCAAGAGTAATGAACTTAATCATCTACTTAACTAATCAAAAATGATTCCGAATGACCAATGACAACTTTCTTTTTTAACAATTCTCATATAAAAGTTTTTGTTGATTCGGCAAGTGGACGTCGAAAAACGACTTGTGCCACTAGGAGTACTGCCGAAATTATCATGAAAAGCGCCGAAATGATGCTTAGATAATACGTGGTAATCGAGATATGATACAAGCCTTGATACAACTCTGTTCCTACCAAGCTGAAAAAATAAAGACCGGTAACATAACCTAGACCTAAGCCTAGCATGATGCCAAGGAATCCGACAGCTAAATACTCTGTTAATAATGTCTTGATAATTAATTTTCTTGAAGCACCAACCACTTGCATCGTCGCCAATTCACGTTCTCGTTCAAGTACAGAAACCAAAAGGATGGCAACGAGAAGAACCATACCTAACGTGGTACTAAAAAAGGAAAAAACAGTAACTACCACGTTCATCAACCGCAGCACTTCTTGAAAATTGTCTTCTATTTCTTCTTGGTATTCAAAAGACCTCACGTTTTCAAATGTCTGTAAAACCGACTTCCTGACCTCATTCTTATCAGCACCATCAGCTATTTTGATGTATCCTCGGTTGTATAGTGGTAAGAATCGCCAATCTGTCAGTCTCTTGTATGTCTCAATGCTCATGTACCCAAGGAAAGATGTAAATTCCCTGGTGAAGCCACTTACTACGAGTGTCACGTTTTGTTGCACGACATCACGAGGAACTGTAATGCCAAAAATAGTTCCCCACAAGATCTTTGGCAATGCTATGGTAATGTTATCTCCAATGGAAATTCCGTGAACTTGAGCAAACTGATCACTAATCAAAATGGCATTTTCTGAAAATTGTCCCTCGAGTAACTCAAACGTGAATGCCGAGGTATTTCCTGAAAGCACAACGAGATAAAGACCTTCGATGTTTTTCATCCTAAATTCATTCTCTTGGATGAAATCAGCGCGAGGCTCTGGAAGACTAAAAACATCAAAGATATCAGGAAACGTGGATGATGCTCTTTTAAAAGTATTTTCAAATCCACTCACGACAGTGGGAAGCTCCAAGGTCAAGGTAACACCTATTATCCCTTCAATAGTTAACAGTTTGTCAATGAACCGTTCAGATACCGGTTTATCTTGATAAAATTGAATCCGTGCATCCCATTCGACAGTCTCATTGCCATAAAAAATTTCAACAGTATGATATCCAGAATCAAGAAATGAACGACTTGACAAGAATAACGACATTGCCAACCCTACAGTCAAGATAATGACAAGTGTCCGGCCAATGTTTCGACGCAAGTTCCTTAATGCTAGTAACGTTTCGATTTTCATATTAGGAAAAAGTTTTAACAATGATACTTCCAAATATGACTTTTTCTTCATCTTTACGTTCAAAAAAGGAGGATTAGTAAGGCATTCCCGTGGAGTGAGCTTCGTGGCACGCCAAGAAGGAAAGAAGGCTCCTAATGTCACGGAAATCAAACCAATGGGGATACTTGTCAACAAAAGCTCCATCGGAAAGATAGTTTTCAACGTTGGAATTGAGAGCCGTTCACTGTAGAGCCGAATGACAGCTTGAGATAATATCCAGCCTCCAAAGATACCCAATATCGTGCCTAATGAACCAAGGAACAACGAATATTCTACGTAATGAAGAAATACATGCCGCCGAGAATATCCAGAAGCAAGTGCCAAACCAATAAATTTCTTTTGACCGCGAATTATCCGAGATAATACCAGATACATGCCAAAAGAACCGATAAACAATAAGAATAGGGGATATTTCGTTCCTAACTTACTAACAGCCCGCAAATCTAAGTATAAAATGTGATTAGATTGCTGATATTCTCTGGTATAAGGAGGATAGATCAATATTCCGTTTTCTTCAAGTAGGTTCCCAAAATAGGATGCCACTTTTTTTCTATCGATGGATGCTTCTTTCTTGAGTACCATCACCACATCATTTACCTTACCATCAAGGCCACTAACTCTCTGTAATGTTTTTAATGAAGCAAAAGCAACTCCAAACCGTCTAGATGAAGCTGGTGGATCATTTAGAGAGGAGAGTGGAACGATGTATTCTGGGTTAGATCCCAACCCCTTCACGCGAAATATGACCTCCTTGCTAAGATTAGAAGGAAATAAGACCGATATCTCATCATCGACGAAGATGTCATGTTCCCTGGCAAGACGAGAATCCAACACGATGTTCGTCCCATTCACGTCATCCAGGGAAAGCATTGCCCCATCAAAAATGAACACATCATTAATCGCCATATAATTATTGGGATTCTTGAAAGAAAGTTCTCGTTCGGTGATGTTCAATCCAATGATTCTCAAAGATATCTTGTTAATCACCTCACCATTAGAGTTACTCAGCAATAAACTTACATCAAGCACCAACCTCTCATTCACATATACTTGGCTTGTAATTGATTCATCAGCTGATGAAATGACCGAGACGAGTGTTTTTTGGTCGATCGGTTGAAAAAGCTGAACATGCACATCTTCAAAGTTATATCGATCGTAAACAGCCTCAATGTTCTCAGAAAGACTTATCCAACCAGCGATCGTGGCTGAATAAGCACCAACACCTATGGCAATTAACAAGATTAACGATAAGCTTGTAAAATATTCCTTCTTGATGTCTCGGGCCAATTTTAAATGCAACATCCAAAATTTCTTCAATTCTAAACTAACCTCCGCCATTTAGCATCCTTGTAACTGATACGAAATCTATCAAGAAGAGTTTCCTCTCAAAATAATCTTTCTTCTTAAAATAATCTTTCTTCTTTAGTCTAAATGAAATAATGACAGAGCCATTTATTAATTTTCTTGAAATGATGACGAAAAAACAGCATGTCAAGAGAAATACAGAGATTGTCCTTTTATATCGCTAACTCTCCCTAAAAAGAAGTAAAAGAAGGAAGTTCTAACTCTCTTGAACTGCGTGCCAATAACAGGTTCGAGAAATATCGAAATGAACCTTCAACTAGGAGGAAGACCATCACTTATATGAAGCCTCATGTAGATTTCAAATCTCAAGAGGCACTTATCAAGAAAGTTACACGATCCACGGAGGTAGAAAGAGAAATGATGAAAGTAAAAAAAGTCATACTGCTAGGAACATCTATTCTGTTCCTTCTGGTGTTAGTGGGAAGTAGTTTTGTGGCAAGTCTTGCCCAGACAAATACTACCAATAGATCAGAAATGACCCGAAGGCATCCACCTAACCCAAGTCCTTTTGATGACATGCACCAAGTTT
>JAJRXH010000042.1 GCA_024276395.1 archaeon | reverse complement strand
CTTTATCTGACCACGTCACAACTTTTGTCACCAGACTATCCTCATTCTTTTTATAATAGTAAATTTTGATGTAGGCATGTTCATGTTTTTCTTAACTGAATTCCTATTGGAGGCACGTCATCATGGAAAAAACCAGTCGACTTAAAGGGTTTTATAACTTGCCAATGGAAGAAAGACGAAAACTCGTCGCGCAATTTGCAGATTTGACCGAAGAAGAGGTAAATCTCATTGCCAAGGAGAGCTCACTTTTACCGGATATCGCCGATCGAATGATCGAAAACGTTATTGGCACGTTTCCACTTCCTTTTGCAGTCGCAACAAACTTTCTCATCAATGGAAAGGATTACCTCATTCCAATGGCACTAGAAGAACCTTCTGTAGTAGCTGCAGCTAGTAACATGGCAAGACTTGCACGAAACACCGGAGGTTTCTTCGCCCAAACTACCGAGCCCATTATGATTGGACAAGTGCAATTAGTCGATGTTCCAGATCCCGAATATGCTCGAATGCAGATCTACAAGCATCAAGAAGAAATCATAAAACTCGTCGAAGAAGTTGATCCCGTTCTCGTCAAGTTCGGTGGCGGACCACGAGGAGTTGAAGCACGAGTAATTGACACTCCACGAGGAAAAATGCTCATTGTCCATCTTTATGTTGACTGTAGAGATGCGATGGGAGCAAATGCAGTTAACACCGCCAATGAGCGAGTTGCCCCATTTCTAGAAGAAATCACTGGAGGAAAAGTATATTTACGCATAATTTCTAATCTAGCAGAGAGAAGATTAGCACGTGCCTGGGCAAAATGGAAAAAAGAAGACCTAGGCGGCGAAGAAGTCGTTGATGGCATCATCGCTGCCTACCATTTCGCCATTTCTGATCCATATCGTTGTGCCACTCATAACAAGGGAATTATGAACGGAATTGATCCCATCGTGATAGCAACTGGAAATGACTGGCGGGCTGTAGAGGCTGGAGCCCATGTCTGGGCGGCACGTTCTGGAAAATACACTTCCTTAACAACATGGGAAAAAGACCGAAATGGTGACCTGGTTGGGACAATTGAATTGCCCATGGCCGTGGGAACGGTCGGAGGCGCAACAAGAACCCACCCCTTATCCAAAATCAGCTTAAAAATCCTAGGGGTGAAAACCGCTAGCGAATTATCCCAGATCATTGCAGCTGTTGGACTCGCCCAAAATCTCGGAGCTTTGCGTGCATTAGCCGCCGAAGGAATTCAACGTGGCCATATGAAACTTCATTCAAGAAACATTGCCATTGCTGCGGGAGCAGTAGGCAAAGAAATAGACATTGTTGCCGCACGAATGGTACAAGAAGGTATCGTAAGAATGGACAAAGCCGAAGAAATTCTCAGAAAAATACGCGGAGAAAAAAATGACTAAATTTCTCCGTTTTTATCCCAAACTTTTTTATTCTATTCACTCGTAACAAAAAGGGAAATGAACCCTCCATCAGCCATTTAATTGAAATTTTCTTAAAAAAATAAAATAGCTAGGTTTTTAAGATTCTCCGTTTTTATATTCTTAGACCAATTTTTTTGGAGAATGAAGGATATGACTCCAAACGATATTCAAGCGTTAATCGAGGGCATCATTGCACTTGCAGAGACTGATGGAAACATTTCAGAGGATGAACTAAAAATTATTGATCAAGTAAAAATTGATGGAGAAAAATACGTCACAATTTTCAATGAGATACTCGAGAAGCAGATAATCACGAGGAATGATCTTGAGAAACTAGAACGAGCAAAAATCCGAATATTGGAAAATGCAACTAATGTTGCCGGAGAAGATGCAATAATCACTACTGATGAACGGACAATTTTATTAAAAATTCTAGAAATGATCAACAAAGCATCAAATTAATAAAGATAGAATTTGCTTCAATCAAAGGAGAATCAGTGATGCAACCAAAGTTCGACGAATTAAAAAAAATTACCGCCGAGCCAATCATCACACGTGTCATTGAAGATGCTATTCAATTATTTGATGTTAAACGACGAAGAAGAGAAATCGAATTAATAAGAACAATTGCTGCTGATATGGGAGCAAATATTCCTTATCCTTCTGCTTTGATGGCCCTTATTGATGAGCCAGACCGTTATTATGAGATATTCATCGAGATTGCAATAACACACGTCCATCCAAAAAAGAATCCACGAAGTTTTGCAGCTATTTGCCTAGTTCCATCAAAAGATTTCAGACTAACATTCTCGAATCACGCACGAATAAGCAGAACAAGCTATACTACTCTTACCATCATCTCCAATCTCATTGCTGGAAACCTCAATGAGAAGATACAAAAGCAAATCGACCATTTCATTTCTACGGAACAAATCGCAGGTCCAAACCTATATTTTCGAAAAGCCTTCCAGCCACATCCTCACATGGACTATCTTTTCAAAAGGACCCCCGCTGCCCGTGACGAGGAACTGCTAAACATCTACCTCCATACGATGAATTATGCAACAAGGCATCTCTTCAACATTCTTGAAAGTCCCTTCATCTTAGAAATTACCCCTGGTCACAGTAGCATTCACGAGCTAATTGAAGGATTCATCGAGATGGTCACGAGCCAAGAATATGAATTGAAATTAGGCCATGGAAGGATTGATACTGCTCGTTGCTATCAATTGTGAAATGCTTGCCCTCAAGCAAGATAAAGCGAGAAGCTTTATAATCAATTTGATTGCAGTGGTAAAATGAAAGCGTGCAAGTTTGGTGGCATTACATGAGCGTTGCATCATCCGAGGGGTTTTTGACTAAAGTTCGAAGACTATTGAGGAGATTCGGAGTCAAGTATTTTTCAAAATTATATGATCAATTCATTCCACCTCCAGAGTCCGAAATTGAAAGAATCTTATTAAAAAGAGGGCATTTCGAAGCACGAGAGATAGAAGAACAAGCAAGTGCAACAGCAGAAAGTGAGGAAACGGATTTTTCTTCACTATTCAAAGAAGAAGAAAGAAAATTAGAATTGCGATTAGAAAAAACTTACCTGTTCGATAACTTACATGAAAGCCTCGCCAAAAGCGGTCTACCCATCTCAACAAAGGCATATGTTGGTGAAATGCTAGCTGCAACGCTCCTAAGTTTTTTCATTGGTGCGATGATTGGTGGAATTATTGGTGGAATCTATCGACTCCTTCCACGAGATGTAATCATCAGATTGCCAATCTTCCCATTATTTATCTTCCTCTATGAATTCTCTGGATACTTGTTTTTCATTGTGTTAACTGGTCTATTAGTATCAGTAATCATCTTTATTAGTTACTACTTTGCACCAGCAATCATCGCTAGTGGTAGAAAAACAGAAATTGAACGAGACTTATCCTCGGTGGCATCATATATGGCAGCAATGGCTTCCTCCGGTGTACCGCCAGACAAAATTTTCTCCTCCCTAGCTCGTGAGGATGCTGCCAGAGGAGCCATCACTGCAGAGGCAAGAAAAATAGCACGGGATATCGAAATCTTTGGATATGACTTACTTACAGCATTGCACAACGCATCAAAACGATCACCATCACCTCGATGGGCAAGTTACCTCGATGGAATCACGTCGACGGTAACTTCTGGTGGAGATCTAACCTTTTATCTTACTTCTGAGACAAGATCCTTGATGAAAGAACAACAAGAAAAGACAAAAGAAAGAATTGAAAGCCTAGGCATCATTGCCGAGATCTTCATGGTGGTAGGTGTCGTCGCACCACTTCTCCTCGTGGTAATGATGGCAATCGTATCCATCATTGCCGGAAATAATCCACTCCTCCGCAACATCATTTTAATAGTACTCCTTGCTGGAATCTATCTATTCATTCCTGTGCTCCTATTCATCATTTATCTAATGGTGGATATTTCGGAGTGAGCAGCCTCAACAAAAAGCCCTTCCTCCTCCATAGGTTCCCCATCACAAAGAGGTGGCTCATTTGGTTCTCATGAAAAAACTTGAAAACAATACTGCGAAAAAAGTTTGGATCTTAAGTATTACTCTAGGTTTCATCGTGCTCATTCCAACCCTCATCTTTTATTACGTCCCTCTTCTCATCCATACCTTTACTGTCCCTCCAGCACCAACAAATCCTAGTGCACCAGACATTGAAAGCGTACAAGCTGAAATCATCAAAACAGCTGCTGAGGTAAGAAACATTCCAAACATCCCCATCCTACCTTTGTTTGATGTCGTTGATCTAACTTATATCTTAGCACTTGCCTTCTTGCTCCTTCCAGCATTGTCCTACTGGGCAGATCAGCGATGGAGAAAAGCCATTGACGAAAGCATCCCAGGTTTCTTGAGAGAAATATCAGATGCACAAAAGACGGGACTTCCTTTACCTCGTGCCATCTTACAAGCATCAAAACATCGACATGGACCTCTAACAAAGGAATTAAAGAAAATGGCAGCTAAAATCACTTGGGGAATCTCATTTTCCCGTGCAATGAGAGATCTCACCCTTTCAGCCGATACTGAACTAATGAAACAGACATCGCTTCTGATTTTAGAGGCAGAACGATCTGGAGGAGTCATCGAAGATGTCTTCAAGGCTGCTCACGAACACGTCAAAGAAATACTAGCTCTTCGAAAGGAGCGTGAAGGGAGTCTAAAACCTT
>JAJRXH010000630.1 GCA_024276395.1 archaeon | reverse complement strand
CTCTTTATTCTTGTGTCATCATTGCTGATTTTCGGTCAATGTATCCCAGTATTATTAGTGCACACAATATTGGTGGTGAAAGTCTAAGGATGGTTCCAGGAAATTTTCCAGAAATGAACGTCGATGACCCGCTAAAGTTGTTTAAACCAAGTCCACGGTCTTCGTTAGCCGAATTGATGGATTCATTATTAGCACATCGAGAGAAAGTTAAAAGCGAATTGAGGAGAACAAAAGAACTACTTTCCATCTTGAAAAAGAAAGTTAACTTTGATGAATCTCTTGCCTCTAGTGGAAAGATCGACTCATTGAAACAAAAAATTGTTGACTTGGACCGCCTTCAGCATTCTCTCAAGATTGTTGCCAATTCGTTGTATGGAGCTCATAATTATCCCAAGGGAAGATTTTATCAGCACGTGTTGGCCAACGCAATCACTGAAATGGCTCGAAATTACATTCAGCAGCTGATCGTGTGGGTTGCCGATTTGAGTGAAGAACTAGGTCTCCAGATGAAAGTCGTGTATGGTGATACGGATTCTGTGTTCATTTGGATTCCTGGATTATTTGATGCCAACAAGGATGATGTAGATATTGAAAAGGTCCTTCAACTGGTTAGAGATATTCTTTCTCGTCTTAATCGGCGGCTGCCCAGCAAGATGCAATTGGAATTCGAAGATATCGCAAGACGTATTGTTTTCAAGTCAGGAAGGAAAAAATCATATGCTTACAAGAGTCTTCTAACTGATCGAGTCATTGTAAAAGGATTTGAGGCGGTGCGTCGCGATTGGAGTGAACCAGCAAAAGAAGCGCAGCGAATTGTACTTGACATTATTCTGACTAGGGGGAGTGAGGGAATGCAAATGGCACGTGAAACAGTATTACAGCTTGTAGGAGAATTGCTTGATGAACCCTTTAGAAAGCCTATTGATCGGAAATGGATTATTTTGGGTCCACTAAAAAGGTCGCCTTCTGAGTATAAATCAAAACCCCCAGCTGTTCAGGCCTTCTTGCATTACACTTCTGTTAAGCATCTTGATCCCTCAGAAGAATGGAGGAAGTTCGACCTATTTCCATACGTGATCACGCTTGACGGGGAAAAAGAAGCTCTGATGAGCCAACGGGCACGACATCCTGATTTAGCGTTCTCCATTGACAAGGAATTTTACGTGAAACAGATCATTCAGGCTGTGAATAGATTTGGTTTGAACATCACGATGGAAATGGTGCTAGGATATGGGCAGAGGAGCACTCTAGATGCATACATCTTCTAAATTGAAAAGAAGTAAAAAGGGAAGTGATGGATTCCATTAGCATTAGTGGAACATTGGTAGAACGAGCATCAATGTCTCAAGAAAGTGGTCTGTTCTTTCTTTTTTTCGTCATTACTGAAAAAAATATGGTTAGAATGCTAAACCACGTGATGAAGTCTCCTAATTGAAATGATGGCGTCACGAGACTCGTGGTTGTTGTGTTTACGTCTTCAGATATGGTATTTTCATTCGTTGTTTTTGTAATTTCTTCTAAAGAGATACTTAATCTTGGATCTGGGATTCCAGCTCTGAAATCAGCATTTCCGTCGTTCGTGTCTTGATAAATTGGTGTTCGCTGGATTGACTTGCCATTAGCTACACTTCCAGTGAAAGGCTTTACGCCTTTGATGGTAATGCTACTACTACCCCACGTGACGGCGTCCATTAGTTCTCCATCAACAGATTCTAGGATTACTTCATCTCCAGTATTTCTGAGTGAAAGGTCATTGAAAACGAAACTTGGGCTGAAACCAAAGTCTG
>JAJRXH010000629.1 GCA_024276395.1 archaeon | reverse complement strand
TCAATAACCATGAAAATATCCTCCTAAGATCTCCATAATTCACATCATGACTAATGCCAGATACCTTTGCTTCATTTTCTCACTTCACGGACAAGGATGCATATAACCTTGCTTCAACAGAATCTCGAGGAAGCAAACGCTGAAGAAGCTGGGCAAATGATTGAAATTCTCTTATAAGCTGAGAGTTAGCAAATATCGTTGATCTTTCCAATGAATCATGAGCTTCATCGAGCAGGTGTAGGGTTCGGATGTATTGATGAAATTGATCTAAAAAATCGCTTGATTTTTCTAAAAGAAAGGGTTCACGTTCAAGTGGTGTAGCTAACTGGATTCGTGAACCACGTTTTTCTAGCAAGTCTGATTGCTTCAGTTCGTGATCCAAGTCAAAATTTGCCCCTAATGCTAGCTTGAAGGCATCATCAAATGATATGCTCTCTTCCCCATACAACCACCTCCACAGTAGGTAAAACCTAGCTTTCTTCGAAAGTTTAGCAAGCTGTAAGGATTCCAATAGGCTTTCAATCATGATGCTCATGCTTAGTCGCTGTACTTCTTCTAGAAATTTCTCTAACGAGATTATCTTTCCAGCTGGATCAATGACTTGTTCCCACGAACTCCAAATCTCTAATGAAGCACCAATTACGGTAATGAACAAATCGGAACGCGTGAAATTAGTTGCCATTAATAATTGAAGATGCTCTTTCAGCTTGTGTCGTACTTGCTGCAGAATTTCTGCATACAGGATTTGTCTTCCTCTACTTCCTTTTCTAGCAACAAGATGGATGGATGAACTCAGTGTCGCTGAATTTAACGAGCGAAGTCTCCCTCTCATCTCAGTTACCACGGGCCAACTGGCTGTTATCACGAAACCAGCTTCCATTAAGGCCTTGATGGTAGCAATCCATGCAACATTACTCTTATGAGCAAAAACAACAACTAACATGCCATCATCCTTAAGAACGCGATGCATTTCTCTAAAAGCTTGAGTAAGACCAATTTCGAAATGTCGTCTAGCTGCTTGAGGATCTTGTCCACGAGTATAAGCAACAATTTCTCCAGATTTGGGAGTGAGTGGAGTAGAAAACAATTCTGGAAATAAATCTGCAATGGTTCTTTTTAGCCACACGTAAAAAAAATCAGACAATGGAGCATAAGGAACATTATCATAATACGGAGGATCCGTGATGATAGCATCAAAAAATGATGCCGGATATGGCAGGTTGGTAGCAGAATGTCGCTGAACGATTGCTGGTTTTGCTTCTATCTGAAGACAATGACGAATGACTTTCAGCTGGTACTGTAAGATGGTCTTAAGGCTTCCAGTCGAACCACTAAAAGGATTTACCTCCACGTGATCCCAGATCATTGGGAGCGCATGCCTGGCAAATACTTGTTTAGCTGCCTCCGTGGTATTTTCCCAGCGTACGAGCGTGTTACTAAAAGCTGCAGCCATATCCATCCACAACGCCAAGTAACACGTGACGGCTTTTACCAAATGTTTCTCCATTTTCAATTCGGTCAAGAGCCTGTGCTTTACTTGAAGAATTTTTCGAAGAAATGTCGTCAAGAATAAAAGCTGACGTTCATTGAACAAGTCTTTCCATCGTCTCCGACCATAACTAGGTGCACCAAACCCTAATGTCCCTGGAGGTGGAAGAGATTCATGTGGAATGATTGTAAGATTCTCTGGTAACTTTTCGTTCTCGACATAAAGCCTGAAAAACTCCTTGGCTTTTTCAAAGATTGCCTGATCAGAACTAGTAGCGATTCTATAAAATTTTCCTTTTCTTCCTTTCTTCTTGAAAATTGTAACTAGGATTCTTTTAGTAATTTCACCATCATTGAAAACTTTTCTCGTTAATCGTGAGGGTACCACGTTAAGACAGCGAGGACAACGCACGTTAGCACGATTTACCGTCCCTCGTGAGGGATCAAAGGCGGATAAAAATTTGAATGGAGGAAATTGGCTCCCATATTCGCAGTAGACTTCACTCGTATCATCAGTCATAATGAATTGATCATTACTTTCCATCACGATTTTGAAATCAATCCGGTGAGAAGACATGAAGGTGGAATCATTTTCAGTTAGCAAGGGATATAGAAATACTCGTTTCTTTTTTCTTCTTGAGAGCCAAAATTGCTTCAAAAGTGGGATTCTAATGCCACATGAGGGATTGGGGCAAGGTATTTCCCAGCACCAAAGAAACCCGATGATGTTCTCATCACTTCTCACCTGATAATACATTAATAAATCCTTTTCAACTTCCTCCAAGCACCATGTTGACCAGCGTTCCAGTTCAGGGAGTAGTTTCGCACCAAGTGCTTGTGGAAATTCTAAAATGCATTTTTGGATGATGACTGCCACGGGATTGTAATCAAGAGCATGTGTCTCACATCCGAGCCTTAACGCTTCAAGGGGTATCGAACCACCACCAGAAAAAGGATCAAGTACTCTAGGTGTCTTTCCATCATTGCTAGCACGAATCAAGTCACGAATTTGAGTGAGAAGCTCCTTGTCTTTGATACTTTCCCATTGACTTAACTTGCTAATGAGCTCGTGAAGATGACAATTCCTTGAACTAGCTTTTGGTATCTTCGATATCAAAGAAGCCGCAATGACAGCTCTTGAACTTCCTAGCGGACGACGAGCCCACCACACGTGAAGAGTAGATATGTGACCGTGACGAATGTTTTTCTCTCTTGATGCAGCTTTACTTACTTCTGTAACTGGAAAAAAATCTTCAATGATCCGCCTTTTCATCTCAAGAATGAGTTACATGATGAGTTTTTAAGAGGTGAAGCTAAGTGGAATAGTCTAAACCGGGTTAGTGATGCGCTCTTAGAAGGAATGGCACATTATCTTACTTGAATAATCGCTTGACTTTCTTCTTGAGGATGACACGGAAGAATAAAATATAGAATAAAATATATTTCCAAACTCAAGAAGATTTGCATTCTAATTTTGTTAATAATTTATTTTTTAGCCTCAAACTATCTTTTTTGTCTACAAAGATGTTCTAAGTGGATTAAGACCTGCCTTAAATCCTCTAAAAGAAAACAGCCCTTGATCATCTCCTGAGCATTTATCTTCACTCTAGGGTCATTCTGTACCAAGGGTGAACTTAGTTAAAAGCACGCAATACTCTTTTAAACAATCATCAGCTGGTGGTACTTCGACCTCACACGTTGTAGGACGGTCTTACCATGGGCAAGAAAACGTGGTTTTATGGGAAAAGTCTCATCATCACGGGGGGCACGTCTGGAATAGGTCTTGCCATCGCGAAACAGTTATTGAAAAGAGGAGCACACATCATTGCCTTAACTAATGATCGAGAGGAAATAGAAAGCGTTAATGCTGAAATGAGTCACTCAAAAAAAGACTTTATTGCAGTGGAATGCGACGTGACATCAGATCAATCTCGTTCAAGTTTCAAGCAATGGTTAGAGTCACGAAATTTTGATCTCGTTGGCCTCATAAATTGCGCAGGAATCACGACTTTTGGATCCTTCTTTGAGACAAGTCCCGAACATCTCAAGAAAGTGCTTAGAACCAACCTTGAAGGAGCGGTCTTGTTCACGAGAGAGATCTTTCCACTCGTGTTAAGTGATGCACGATCCGATTTAATTTATCTTGGATTCATTTCAAGCATTACTTCTGAAGAACCCGCGCCTTTTTTCGGTGCTTACTCGGCCTCTAAAGCTGGTTTGGACATGTTTGCACGAACACTGAAAGAAGAACTTCCAAAAAATGTTAAGGTACTCATTGCAAGGCCCACCGCAGTAAGAACTCCTTTTTACGATAGAGCCCTTGTTACGGCGAAAAGTGATCTCAAGGGTTTCACTGAACAAAGCAAGAAACTTTTCATCACCCCAGACCAAGTTGCTAATTCTTTCGTGAAAGCCATTGTCAAGAAAAAATCTGGCATTCTTTATCCTGGCTTTAAAACTAAGTTTCATCGCATAACACTGAAAATCCCAGTGACGAGATGGCTCTTACGTCGCAGTTCCATATCCTTACTGCGAAAAAAGGTTAGCAGCAAGTGATCAATGATATCTACTAATAAGAAAGCTAAATTGATTGATGAAAAATGAAAAATACCATGATTAATGAACGGGATGCTGAAATGCGTGATGAAAACCCGAATTTCATTCTGAAAGAGGATCACGATGACGGAATAGTGGTCCTCAGGCTTAATCGTCCACACAAAAGAAATGCTCTCAATGATGCTCTGTTCCAAGAACTAAAAGAAAAAGTAAGGGCCATATCTAACGATTCCACTGCTAGAGCATGCATCATCACGGGAACCAGTGAAAATGGAAACCGTTTTTTCTCTGCCGGCATTGATCTCAACGAAATAGTCCAAGCTCTCCAAGGACAAGTTGATCCCGAAGTTGTTCTCGTGAAAGCAAAAGAATGGCAGGATACCTTCACTGAAATTGCTCATTCGCCCATTCCCTTTATCTGTGCCATTGATGGATATTGTTATGGAGCGGCACTGGAATTGGCCTTGGCTTGTGATTTTCGTGTTGCAGAACCCACAGCAAAACTAGGTCTTCTTGAGACAAAACTCGGTGTCATACCTGATCTCGGAGGAATCACACGGTTAACACGATTACTTGGAGTAACCAGATCCAAAAGACTCATATTTCTTTCAGAGGTGCTATCTGGCATTGATGCACATCACGTTGGTCTAATTGATTGGCTAGCATCGAATGAGGAGTCTTCGCTGGAGACTGCAATGAAAATCGCTAGAACAATTGCACGTAACGCTCCATTAGCTATAAGAGCGAGCAAACGAGTGATTCAAAGTTGCCTTGAGGTTTCTGAAGCGGAAAGTTTAGCCCTTGAACGCGAAGAACAACGACTATTATTTAAGAGCAAGGATGCTCTTGAAGGATTCCTAGCGGCTTTACAAAAAAGAGCACCTCAGTTCAAAGGTGAATGAAAGAAAGAAAAAATCAATTCTCCTCTTCTGCTTAGATTAATGAATGGCAGCCGGCATCAGGTGTTTAGGAGTACCAATAGAGATCAAACGCATGCTGCGCAGCTATGGTATCAAGAAACAACTTGAAAGATTCTGGAGTTACTCTCCTCAAGGGTAGACATAACAAGGAATGTCTCTTCTTGATCTTGTCTTTTACTCGATAAATCATATTAAGTGCTTGTCGTAGAACCTCACTATCCTCCACGTAATCTAACAGGAGAACTGTCGTATTGATGTAAGATTTTCCAGTATTTTGCGCTACCAAACTAACATACTTGATAATGGGAGGAAACACTCGTGAGCCCTTGAAAGAATGAGCGATCACGATATGATCCGTGTTGAGAGCAACCTTACTAGAGAGAATGGCCATTTGTGAAGCAGAGATGACATTTTGATCAATAAACCAAAATTCTAACTTGAGAATTTTATCCATAAATTGATACGTTGTTCTCAGGATCTCAACTGGATATCCTTCCACGTCTATGACACGCAGTTCCGCTGAAGGAATGGATTCAAGGAACACTCTCTTGATATGAATGGATGTATTAGTCACAAGAATTTTGAACGTATGAGGAAGTATCTCCAAGATTTTCTGGGGATCAATTAGATTCGGATCGGTGATGGACCGGATTAAAGAGATGCTTTCCTTGAGAGGCTTTCTTAGATCCACATCCATTTCTTCGACGAACAAGCCTTGTCCAGCAGTAAGAGTTCGATAATGTTCAATAATTCTTTCTAAAGTTTGATCTGCAAGAAGATTGGCGTGTTCCGTGACGACCACATAGATCATAAATTTTCTTAATTCTTCTTCAATATCCCGTAATATTTCATCTTTAGTATTGAATAATAGCTGCTGAAAACCCAGATCTTGAAAAAGTAGATAAGCAGCATTGGCAGCGGCCATGAACACCGAATTTCCAAAAAATAACGTCATTTTCGTGAAGTTCGTGATGCCAAATGTCATTTCCTTGGGTCGAAAGTTAAACATCTGCTTGGTAAACCAATAAATGGCACTCATCATTGCTGCAAGGGAACAAGCTGCCCCATACTCCAAGTTCCAATAACGATAGAGAGGTACACCGTCCTTTCCTGCAATTACTGCCCAATTCGTGGTACCATGGAATTTCTTGTTGTCTTCAAAGGACCGTTGCATGTAATAATGCAATAATATGAGTTCTGACAACGAAAGCCGTGAAAATGAACAAGCACCATTACTCACGGAAGCCTTATCCTCGACACCCACCCTCCTCATATTGAGTCGAAAGATAGAATCAATCTCTCCTTGGAGTCCAGCATGGAGATCAGAACCCCAAAATTGTGAGTACATCATGATGAGAGAACCAATGAGCACGCTTCGTGCCTGATC
>JAJRXH010000628.1 GCA_024276395.1 archaeon | reverse complement strand
TTATTTCGACTTAGAAAGAACGCGACTGCATTACTTGGGTTTTTTAGTGACGTGGATGCTCGGAGTTTTTCTTTACATTTTTAACATTATCATGACAGTGAGAATACCACCTCATAACTATAAGGTTCCAGTTAGTGAGAATACCATTAAATTGGACAAGATGGCCAGCAAGTTTACAGTTGCCTCGGGCATTCACGTGTTATTAGGATCCATTCTACTTTTCTTCGAAGGAACCGTGATACCATTTCCCGTCATCATTCATTGGCATACCACGGGATTTATCATACTCATGATCATCGGAGTGGGGTTTCACGTCTTCCCACGGATAACTAAGGTTTCCATTCCTTATAAGGCAACATATTTTAGCCTTCCAGGGATCATTGCACCGACCTTTCTTGCACTCTCAAGAATGAGTCCACTTTGGAATCAGATCTTGTTTATCATTGGAGCAACGTTGGAATATTCCGCTGTAGGGAGCTTTTCCATTGCATTAATGTACATGATCTTGAAATCTTCCCGGAGACGAATAGTGACTGCATACTATTTCACGAGTGCCCTGACCATGCTCATCGGACTTGGCTGGGGCTTCCTTTTTGGCTTCTTTCCCGAGTTGATTACTTCACACCTCCACGTACATGCTCTCATCAACTTGTTTGGCATCGTCACGTTTCTCATCTTTGGCGTGAGTTTTCAAATGATTTTCTTTTATCCGACCTTGCCCAAGATGTTCAAGCAATTTTCACAAGCATTCATCTATATGGCCTATCTCCTTGGAATGCTCACGGTTATTTGGGGATATTTTGCTAGGGACCATTCCATTATGGAAGGTGGCTTGATGTTAATGATGATTGCTGCTTTCATTGGAGCACTAGGAATCACGTTAAGCCCTTTATTAATAAAATGGAAGCTTATTCGACTTGAAAAAGAAGCTAAAGAAGCTCTAGATGTTTGAATGATTCACCATAACCATTGAGTAATCAGCAGTTTTCTTTTCTTTTTTCTTTTTTTGAATCTCCATTTTAGGGTTTAAATGTGATTGATTTTAGAGAGTTATTCACTTGTCCTTGGAGTATTTAATGGGACGAGTAGTTTTTTAAAACATCTTTTTAAACGACGGGGATAACTGAATAACTCTCTGATTTCATTCATTTTGTGATTATTGGTAAAAAATGATCTATTTTTCGGGCATACAAGCCCATAAAATTGATTTATTACCGGTAATACGCCGATACATCTCTAATAAATTATCTAGCAATGCTATTATAAAATGACATGTCATTGTCACTTGAAGAACATATAAAAATTTAATGCCGCTTTAAATGCTTGTTAGCTATTGTTCATTCATAAACCATCAAGAGGCTGGAAGATGCTAACTCGTGCGTTAAGAAAAAAATTTCTCAAGATCGTGCTTGCTGGTGATCAGGCAGTTGGTAAGACATCATTGAGAAAGAGATACCTGGGTGAAAGCTTTGAAGGCAAGTACATGCTCACGATTGGGACTGAGTTTTCCTTGAAGAAACTGTTCCTTGATGGTGATGAATTTAGTCTTCAAATTTGGGATCTTGCTGGCCAACAGCAATTTAGACACGTGAGAACATTATATTATCAAGGCGCCAGAGGAGCTATCATTGTTTATGACGTGACTAAAAGAGAGACTTTTGAAAACATTCCACGATGGATTAGTGAGCTCATCACTCACAACAATAATCAATTAGTTCCCATTCTCATCGTGGCAAACAAGATTGATTTACGAGAGATAGATCAATCACCGGTTATCACGACAGAAGAAGGGATTGCGTTCGCGAAAACTCTGGAAGAAGAATATACACGGAAAGGATTTGATACGTGGTTCATTTATCATGAAACTTCCGCAAAAACGGGCTGTGGCGTTGAAGAGGCAATTACCAATTTCGTGTCACTCATCATGAGCCAACGAAAGATGGCTAGTTAGGTAAGGAAGCTGCATGGCACTCAGGATATGTTCAAAAAAAGACAGCTACGGATGATAACTTACGTTTTCACTCAATAATTTAGTCACAGTAAAGATCAGTATCGAGAATTTACCACTTATCTATACTCGTGGGAGGGCGTTTATGACGGGTAACAAAGTCATTATAGCGTGTTGCTATCATATAAGCATCATAGATGTTTAGGACAAATCCAATGACATAAAACATTGCCGACATCATGAAGAATATGATTAAGAAGGCAGGACTAAAACCCATCGTAATCATTAATGATATGCTCGCAAAGAACAAGAAAACTGGCAGTCCTAGCAGTAAAATCATGATAGAAATGCCTCTTCCAACTTTTCCAGCATAAATGTGCCCGATTCCTGGGAAGATGAAAGATAATAGTGCTGCTAGCCATGGCTCTTTTTGGGAAATCGTTATGGTTGGAGATAAAACAGGGGATGATGATGATGAGGTTGTTGGAGAGGTAGAAATGGTAGTATCATCAGGCCCTGTCTTCCAAGGAGGCATCTGGGCAAAATGATATTGTTGCGGTTGTTTGTTAGAAGGTAGTTGTTGTTGGGCGTGAGATAATTTATTTTTGGTATTCGTGCTCAATTCTGGCAGCTTGGAACCGCAATTGCTGCAGAAGATTTCATCACCTACCAGCGAAGCACCACAATATGGACAGAACATTCGATCATTCACCAAGGATGTGCTTTACTTGTGCTTTTTTAAGAAATAGCTTAGGGGCCTTCCATCAAGCGATTATTTCTTTGTTTTTTCAGCTTCATCTTGCCTCAACCTCATCCTCTTAAAAATTGCATTCGTGAGATGGGAGTGGTGAAACCAGCATGTGCAGCAATAGGGTGGATGAATTCAAGGGAGAAAGAGAAGTTCTTAATGAACTGGTAATGAGATACGCGAACCTACAAATAAAGCGATTTTTTAGCTTGGATTCACAAGTGTATCGAGATGGTGCATTATCACGGAAAACGAAGGAATTATTGGGATTAGTAGGCTCGCTCGTGTTAAGGTGTGATGATTGCATTACTTATCATCTCATTCAATGTCACGAGGTTGCAGTGACTACTGATGAAATGATAGAAGCCTTGGCCATTGGACTGGTGATTGGTGGTTCCATTACCATTCCTCATCTTCGTCGTGCCATTCGAACATGGGATGAGTTGCAAGGAAAAAATGAACCTTAGTGTCACAGTATTTTGGAAGAAAACAACCAATTGAAAGTTAAGGAAACATGATTCAAGTAACTCACTAGTGTTAGCAAGAGATAGAAATATAATCATGTTCAGAATTGATGTGATTCGAACAGAATCCAAAGACGTGTTGATACTTGTAAGGGAACTTGTTGAAGAAAAAATCTTCAGACAAGAGGACTATTGTTTTTCTATAACTCAAATATAGGTGAAGAAAATGGCACTACAAGATTTCATCATTCCACAGCATTATGAGATACTTCTGAGACCTGATTTAAAATGTTTCAGGTGTCCAGGAAATGTGAAGATTAACATTGAGGTCACACGGACAACTAACCGAATCATCCTTAACGCCAAGGAAATTACGTTCTTGGACGTGAAAATTACTCAATCAAAGAAGAATGATGATGAGGTAATTCGAATCGAAAAATATTGCATTGATAACAGTAAAGGAGAGGTGGAACTCCTTTTACCACACGAAGTTCAAGGAGAGTGCACACTGGATATTGAATTTGAGTCTGTCATCAATGACAAGATGGCCGGGCTTTACCGGACAACCTATACCTGGCGCGGGAAGAAATTATATGCAGCTGTTACCCAATTCGAAGAAAATGACGCACGGCGTGCTTTTCCTTGTTTTGATCACCCAGCAAAAAAGGCGACTTTTGATGTAAGTTTCATCATTGATGAACGGTTGGTTGGTATCTCTAACGGAGATGTAATTGAAGAGAGGTCATTAGAAAATGGGCAAAAAAAGGTGAAATTCCGACGAACACCGAAGATGTCCACTTACTTGTTGTTTTTTGGTATTGGAGACTTTCAATTTCTTGAAGATCGCGGC
>JAJRXH010000627.1 GCA_024276395.1 archaeon | reverse complement strand
TTGGATCATAACGAGATGCTCTCCATCCGAGGATATCGCTGCGTGATCGGGTCATTAGGAGAAATAAACCGATTTCTCATCAATTAACTGAGATTCATCGAAGAATTGGGCCTCTTGTAGGAATGAATGGGGAAAAACGTGCGTTTCGTGACACTCTTTCGGAAAAATCTAAGAAATTTTAATTCAAAATTGTGAATATCGTCATTCCCATGAAAAAACGAAACCGAACAAGAAATAGATAGAATGAGGCAATTCTGGAGATTTTCCTGGGAAAAAATGATTCAAGCACTTAGGTGGAAAGAAAAACAAAAATTCTGATGACTGTCATGGCGTGACCGTATCAATGGAATATAGTGCATTTTTCTCTTGAAACGTGTCGTCAAGAAGAGTTGTTAGTCGAAGAATTTGTGGTGGTGATGGCTTTTCTTTCCACGCGAAAGCAAAGTCAAATCGGCCAATTACTTTGCTACCTCCCATCAATGGCAATTTACCCTCTTTTACAATTACATCACTTATATCTTCTAATTTCTTTAAGATTTCAAGCAAAGGTGGACCATATACCGTCAAATAAGAAATAGCCTCGATGTCTTTCAAGTTCCACTCATTGGGCAGTTTTAGATAGGTTTCTGGTGAGGTTTTTTCATCTGGAACCGTGACAATGGTATAATGCACGGCCAAGTCCTTGAATGATGCATCTATTTCGGCTACTAAATCATCAATTTCCTCGCTAGATGGCACTTGCTTCCAACTAAAAATGAAATCATAACTTCCGATTAGGAGATGTCCTTGTTGAAGTATTTTCAAGTGATCCTCATCTTGAGAAGATTCCAACAGAGGAAGGTAGGATTTATGTTGAACGAGCTCATCATGAATGATGACCAAATCTTCTAATCGTTCTATCGCGCTCTTGAGATCTGGGCCGAAAAGTCGCACGTAGGTTTTCATTCAATTCACCTCGAGAAAATCAGTGTTTCAGCAATAAATAAAGATTTCTCATTCGTGTCTATCTCCTTACCGTAAGTTAAGAATATTATGACTTGATGGAAGACACGTTAAATGAGTGCTCATCTCAGTACTTAGACTTATCTGAGACTCTTTTTTCGAACTAGGCCGGTTAAAAACGTGTCCAAAGGGACGACCGAAACCAGTGCAAGGGAGGATCACACTACAGTCTCATGATAAACAGAACCGATTTTTCAGGTGAAACTTGTGATTCTCAAGAAAATTATTGTTCAAGAACGATTCTAAATGTCATTCTCGTGGGAATGATTGTCAAGCGGCGGTTCTAGTGTCACCACTGCAAATCCATCTTGTTCATCCCGGTTGACCGAGCAGTATGGGGTAACGCAAGGATGAAACGTAATTACACGTTTAAGAGGGATTTAGCAATCTTGAGGAGAGATGCATTTCAGAGAGTTGGCGGTTCCTTGGACTATGTGGCTGACGTTCACCAAGAATTGTTTCTTTGGTCGCGTGCTCTGATCCAACACCCTGATCTGACGTGTCGCTCCCAGTATCTCCATCACGACCACCTTCTTTCTTTCCCAATCACGTGTCCATCAATGGAAAGAATCACGATCACGATTACGTGAGAGACATCACGCGATTATGTAATCACAATACGTCCTTGCGTTAGCATCATCACTACCCATGCACGAGACATCAAGAAAAAACTGGATACCCTTCCCCTCAAGGCCTATCTCATCGATGCCACAGCCTACT